>JBJTFY010000024.1:0-7774 GCA_046093625.1 Actinomycetota bacterium | reverse complement strand
CGGCCATCTCGTGCGCCGCCGCACTCGAGGCGATGATCTCCGCGCCGTCGACCAACTGGTTGCCGTAACAATGGTCGCCGTTGGCGTGGGTGTTGAGCAACGTCGAGATCGGTGACGTGCGCGTGTGAGACGCGAACGAGGCCAGCATCTCGGCGGTCAGGTCGAGATCGAACAGGGTGTCGACGAGCAATGATGCGCCGTCTCCGACCACCAGACCGGCGTTGCTCCATCCCCACCCGCCGTCGGGTTGCAAGAACACGTGGCACCCGTCGCCCAACTCGTGGGCACCGCGTTCGAACCGGATCTCAGGCATCGCGCGACTCGGAGGATTCGTCGAACTCCTCCACCTTGCCCACCGGGCCGCACCATCGGCAGGTCACACTCTCGACCACGTCGGACAGGATCGCCTCGTCCTCGACGCGCAACTCCCCGCCAGTCGTGTAATGGTGAAACGCCGAGGTGCGGGTCGTGCGCACCACGTCGAAGCGGGTCAGGTTGCCGCACGACGTGCAGCGCAGACGGGTGGCCATCGCCCGATCGTAGGGTCGATCCGGGCCCGATCATCGAGGTTGCGGGTCCTTGACGGGGGAACACCTGTTCGGGAACACTTGACGGGTGCCCGTGACTTCGAATCCGACGACGCGTGAGCGACGCGCCGTGCAACGCACGTTCGACGACATGGGCGTCCCGCTGAGCGACGTCACTTTCTGCATCATCGACTTCGAGACCACCGGCGGTTCGGCCGAGACCGACCGCATCACCGAGGTCGGCGCGGTCAAGTACCGAGCGGGCGAATGCCTCGGCACGTTCCAGACCCTCGTCAACCCCGGAGTGCCGATCCCTCCGTACATCACCATGCTCACCGGCATCACCGAGGCGATGGTCTTCCCCGCGCCCCGCATCGAGTCGATCCTCGGGACCCTCGCACACTTCATCGGTGACGCGGTGATCGTCGCGCACAACTCGCGTTTCGACATGGGTTTTCTGAACGCCGCGCTCATCCGCAACGATCGCGATCCCCTCGACAACAAGGTGATCGACACCGTCCCCCTCGCACGGCGACTCGTTCGCGACGAGGTTCCCGACTGCAAACTCGGCACGCTCGCCTCGCGACTGCGTCTGGCGCACCAGCCCAGCCACCGGGCCCTCGACGACGCTCTCGCCACCGCCGACCTGCTGCATTTCCTGCTCGAAAGGGCGGCGGGCTACGGCGTCCTCGGTCTCGACGACCTGTTGGCGTTGCCGCGCCTCGACACGCACCCGCAGGCGTCGAAGCTGCGACTGACGGAGGATCTTCCGCGTGCTCCGGGCGTGTACGTGTTCTCCGACGCGAACGGTCGGGTGCTCTACGTCGGCAAAGCGACCAATCTGCGGCAGAGGGTGCGCAGCTACTTCAGCACCGGCGAGAGTCGCCGCAAGGTGGGCTCGATGCTGCGAGTGGTGCACCGGGTCGACCACATCGAGACCCCCGACCCGATCACGGCCGAGATCCTCGAAATGCGATTGATCCAACGTCTCCTCCCCCAGTACAACCGCGCCGGCACGAGCAGCAGCAAGTACTGCTACGTGCGCTTGACCCTCGACGAGGAGTGGCCCCGTCTCGTCGTGGCCAAGAACCCCGCCACGGGCAAAGGTGCCGCCGGTCTGCACATCGGACCGCTTCCGAGTCGCACGGCGGCTCGTCTCGTCATCGAGGCGATCGAATCCGTGGTGCCGCTACGACGGTGCACCGTGCGCATGGGACGCACCTACACGGCGCCAGCCGAC
The DNA here is from genome assembly GCA_046093625.1 of Actinomycetota bacterium. Classification (GTDB taxonomy): domain Bacteria; phylum Actinomycetota; class Acidimicrobiia; order Acidimicrobiales; family Ilumatobacteraceae; genus Casp-actino8. The sequence goes on along the minus strand of JBJTFY010000024.1, from coordinate 6,007 downwards.
GCACCGGTGTGTTCGGCGGCCCAGTTGGGCGTCGCGATGTGCCCGTGCTCGGGCACGGCCGACCACGCGCGATACGCCGAGATCGTTTCCTTCATCGTCGACGCACTCACCGTCGACCCGACCCCGCTGTTCGAACTCCTCACGACCCGCATGACCGCGCTCGCCGTCGCCCAGCGCTACGAGGAGGCGGCCAACGTGCGCGACCGGATGCAGGCGCTGTCGCAGGCCCTGCACCGACAACGGCGGTGCGATCAGTTGCGCGCCGCGGAGACACTCGTGCTCCGACACGGCACGGTCGAACACCGATTCGAACACGGGGTGCTCGTGGCGGCGACCACCGACGGCCGTCTCTTCGCCCCGATCACCACGTCGGGTCCGGTGCTGTCGGCCCTGGCCCCGTTGCTCGACCCCGCCACTCCGATGCCCACCGGCGCGGGTCCCCTGACCCGCGACCTCTACGACGAGCTGATGTGTGTCGCGCGGTTCATCGAGTCGCACGCCGACGAGATCCGCGTCGTCGAATGCTCCGGCGTCATGGTCTCGCTGGCCTCGCCCGTGCCCGAGCCGAACCGCCTACCGTTGCGTCAGGTCGCCTGACGCGCGCCCCGTCGGTCGATCGACATCACCTCGAGGCGACCCTCGGCGGGGTCGAGTAGTGCCGTCGCGGCCTCACGTACCGCGACCGCCGAACCCGCGTCGCAGAGCGCCATGACGGTCGGTCCCGATCCGGACAACCACACCGCCTTGGTGGCGAGAGACGTCAGGGCCTCGAGTGCGCGGCGCGAGGCGGGCGCCGCCTCGAGGCGCCGATCCTGATGCAGACGGTCTTCGACACCGAGTCGAAGACTCTCCGCGTCTCCGGTGCGCAGGCCGTCGATGAGCAACGCCAGACGCCCGAGATTGAAAACGACGTCGTCGCGTCCGAACTCGGCGGGCAGGACCGCACGACTGCGAGCCGTCGACGTCGTGTCGCGAGGAATCCACGCCACCAGCGCGGCATCGAAGCCCACCGTCAACGCGACGACGCGACCGGCCGACACGGCCACCACCCCTCCGTGAAGACTCGCTCCCACGTTGTCCGGGTGTCCTTCGATGCGCGTGGCGATGTCGAGGATCCGCGTCGATTCGGCGGAGATGAACCGATCGAGGTCGTGGGAAGGGATCCCCTCTCGTTGGGCCAAACCGAGAACGACACCCGCCACGATCGACGCTCCCGAGAAACCCAGTCCGCGACCCGACGCGATGTCGGAATCGAGCCACACCGGCCCAACGCCGCCGACGTCGCCGAAGGCCGCCACGGCGGGGTGTCGCGACGACAGTGGTTCGTTGCGTTCGCCCAGTCCCATTCGCACCGAACGATCGACGGCCAGACCGAGCACGTCGAAACCCGGGCCGAGGTTCGCCGACGAACCGGGCACGACGACCGACAGCGACATGCCCGTGCTCAGCCGCCGAACTCGTCGAACGCGGCGCGCGACTCGAGCACGAGGCCGTCGAGAACCCGGCGGGCAGCACCCGAATCGATCGACTCGGCGGCCCGGGCGACGCCCTCGTCGAGCGACGCCACCGCATCGGCGACGACCAGACCAGCGGCGGCGTTCAACAACACGATGTTGCGCACGGCTCCTTGCTCTCCGTCGAGGAGGCGCCGAACGACGTCGGCGTTGAAGTCCGGGGTCCCCCCGACCAACTCGTCGAGGATCGCCGGGGCGAGACCGAGCGACACCGGGTCGACGGTGAAGGTGCGCACGTTGCCCCCGCGCAACTCGAGCACGCTCGAGGGACCGGTCGTGGTCAGCTCGTCGAGTCCCCCACCATGAACGACCCACGACGAGGTCGACCCGTGCAGACGCAACGAAGCCAGCATCCTCTCGGCGACCAACGGATTGGCCACACCGATCAACTGACGCTTCACCCTTCCGGGGTTGGCCATCGGCCCGAGGAGGTTGAACACGGTGGGGATGCCGATCTCGCGCCGCGCGGGGGCGGCGAAGCGGAACGCCGGGTGATAACGCGCCGCGAGGCAGAAACCCATGCCGACCTTCTCCACGCAACGCTTCACGCCCTCGGGCGACAATTCGACGACCACCCCGAGAGCCTCGAGCACGTCGGCGGTGCCGCACTGTGACGACGCCGCGCGAGCGCCGTGCTTGCACACCGGGACCCCCGCTCCGGCCACGACGAGGGCGGACATGGTGCTGACGTTCACCGAATGACTGCGGTCACCACCCGTACCGACGATGTCGATCGCCCGGTCGCGCACCGCCACGTCGAGTACGACCGGTGTCGCCGCGTCGAGCACGGCGTCGAGCAGACCGGACAATTCCTCGGGGGTCTCGCCCTTGGCCCGCAGGGCCACGATGAATCCGATCAACTGGGCCGGGGTCGCCTGACCCTCGAGGATGGTCGACATCGCCGCGCGCGCATGACCCGCGGGAAGGTCCTGGCGGTCGAGCAGCGACGACAACACGGCGGGCCAACCGCCGATCGACTCGAGAGTGGGTGTGTCGTCCATCGTCGGGGCAGGCTATCCAGCCACCCCGACGACAGTTCGCGGTGTTTGGCGGTTCAGGCGCTACGACGACGCTGACGGATGATGCGCCGACGCTCGCGTTCGGTCGTACCGCCCCACACGCCGACCTTTTCACGACTCGACAGCGCGTGCTCGAGGCACGCGACACGCACGTCACAGGTCGCGCAGATGTTCTTGGCGATGTCGGCTTCTTCGTCGGTTTCCGGGAAGAACACCTCGGGGTCGAGCCCCCGACACGCCCCCAAATCCCGCCAGATCACGTCACCCACGGTCACCCCTCGTCCCGTCCCCGCGACGGACAATAGGACCGGGGCTCGGACTTGTGAAGAGGCCCGTCAAAATGACGGTTTGACCTGCGATTTCCGCCCGATCAGGGCAACAGATCGTCCAGGAATTCCTGGCGATTCGCCTCGCTGAGCGCGATCTCCTCGCGATACGCGGGGTGATCGCACGCGAACACCACGTCACCCGTGCGCAGGGCCTCGACCTCGTCGTCGGAGAAGGCGAACTGCACGTAGTGAACGGCGGCGGTGATCGACTCGCGGGTGAGTTGGGACGCGTGCTGTGACTCGGTGTGGGCGCGCACGGTGCGACCGCCCGGGAGTCGGAACACCAGAGCCGACTCGATGCCGACCAAACGCGGCAGCCATTCGCGCATCTGGTCGTCGGAGGTCAGCTCGATGAACAGCGTCGCGCACAATTGACCCGGCTCGGGGATCATCGGGTTGTAGATGTCGATCTCGGTCTGGATGTCCTGATCGGACACCAGCCTCTCGACCCGCGCCATCTCCTGGATCTGGTGCCTGATGGTGTCGCGGTTCTCGAACACGACGGACACGAACGGCCCGAGAGCCAAGCGGCGTCGTTGCTTCATGGCGATCACCTTGGCCTTGAAGGCCTCGCGCTCGCGTTCGTAGGCGCGCACGTCGGCGATGTCGTCGATACTCAGCTTGCGGGGGGTCACGGTGTTCATGGTTGGAAGTCTCCTCGACTCATTCCTCGGGGATGCCGTACGCGCGTGCGACGACCTGACTGGGGTGCAACGACACGCGTCCGGTCTGCTCGTTGATGGCTCCGTTGGCGAGGTGACAGTCGCCCGTCACGACGTCACCACCGGCCTTGATGATCTCGTCGCCCAACTTGCGGCCGATCGGAATCGACAAATCGGCGTTCTCGGCGCGCAGACCCCACATGCCGTCGATGCCGGAGCACTGCTGCACGAGTTTGATCTTGGCGCCGGTCAACTTCATCAGGTCACGACTCTTGAGACCGATGTTCTGGGCACGAAGGTGACAGGGCGTGTGGTACGTGATCGACTCGGGCACGTCGCCGCCGAACTCGGTGTCGAGCGAGGTTCCCTCGGCCTTGTGCAGGCGGATGAGGTACTCGCTGGCGTCGAAGGTGTGGTCGGCCACCAGTTGGGCGTCCGGGCCACCGACGTAGTCGAGGTAGTCCTTCTTGAGCACGTAGCCGCAGGTCGGCTGCGGAACGACGATGTCGTTGCCCTTGCGCACGGTGTTGGCGAGTTCCGCGACGTTCTTCTCGGCCACCTTGGTGAAGTTCTCGATGTCACCGCTGTGCAGGAACGGCGCACCGCAGCACTGTGTGGTGTCGGCCAAGGTGCACTCGACCCCGTTGCGCTCGTAGACCTTCACGAGATCGTGTCCGATCTCGGGTGCCTGGTACTCGACGAGACAGGTGGGGAACACCGCGACCCGACCCTGGCGTTTGCCGATGCGCAACTTGGGACGACGTTTGAACCAGGTGGTGAAACGCTGACGGGCGAACGGGGGCAACACCCGCTTGCTCGACACTCCGGCGGTGACCTCGATGGCCTTGCGCACCACGCTGCCGGGCTTGGCCCCCATCATCTTGTTCATGACCGGCGCGGTCTTGGTCGCGACCTTGCCAAGAAGATCGGTGCGACCCATCACGTTCGTCGTGGCGCGGTCCCGCAACGAGATCTGCTTGTTGGCGTGACGCATCGCGTCGGCGCGCAACATGAGGCGGGGGAAGTCGAGTTCCCACTCGCTCTGTCCGGGGATGTACGGACAGTTGATGTAACACAACTTGCATTGGAAGCACTCGTCGATGACCTGGTCCTGTTGGGCGACCGTCAACTTCCCGGCGTCCTGGTCGTCGTGCTGATCGATGAAGTCGAACAACGTCGGGAACGACGTGCAGAACTTGAAGCACAAGCGACAGCCGTGACACAGGTCGTACACGCGCGTCAGTTCGTCGCGCACGTCCTTTTCGTCGAGATACTTGGGGTGCTTGGGGTCGTAGGTGATGGTCATCGGGGGGTTCCTTGCTCGTGGGGTGGCCGCCCTCGCGGACGACCACCCCAACGGCTCGACGGCGTCTCAGCCGTTTGGTTCGCTTCTGACGAGGCTCAGAGAGCCTCGAGGCCCTGCTGGAATCGACCGGCGTGGCTCTTCTCGGCGCGGGCGAGCGTCTCGAACCAGTCGGCGATCTCGGCGAAGCCTTCCTCGCGGGCGGTCTTGGCGAAGCCGGGGTACATCTGGGTGTACTCGTAGGTCTCGCCGGCGATCGACGCCTTGAAGTTCGCCTCGGTGTCACCGATGGGCTCGCCGGAGGCGGGGTCGCCGACCTCGGCCAGGTACTCGAGGTGGCCGTGCGCGTGTCCGGTCTCGCCTTCGGCGACGGAACGGAACAGGGCGGCGGCGTCGGGGTAACCCTCGACGTCGGCCTTCTGGGCGAACCACAGGTAGCGGCGGTTGGCCTGGCTCTCGCCGGCGAACGCCTCCTTCAGGTTCTCGTGTGTCTTGGTGCCGTGGAGGCTCATGACATTCTCTCTTTCGGGTTGGTGGGTTGTCTTGCTTCTCCCCGGGCTCACGCCCGGGAAACCTCGTCGGGGCTCGGGCCGCACGCGGCACAGACTCCGTTGAACAGGATCGACGCCTCTTCGACCACGAAGCCGTCGAGACCGTCGACCCGCAGTCGATCGCTTCCCGTCACGTAGACGTCGCGGACCTCGCCGCACGACGAGCACACGACATGGTGGTGCTCGTCGGTGTTGGGGTCGAACCGAGCGGCGCCCGCTCCCACGTCGATCAGGCGCAACTCGCCCATCGAAGCGAGATCGGTCAGGGTCTGGTACACGGTGCGCAGCGAGATGCCGGGCATCTGCGCGCTCGCCTCGGCGAAGAGCGCCTCGGCGGTGGGGTGCACGGTGTTGCCGTGCATCAAACGAAACAGCAATTGACGCTGCGGCGTGACCTTGAGCCCGTTGGCCCGGAAGGTCTCGGTGAGTTCGACCGGTGACTTCACGTTCGGCAACCTAATCGCACGCCCTGACAATCTGCAACGAGTGCGAACTAGCAACGGGTGAAATCCGTCTCAGCAGGTCGGACGGCCCGTCGGCTCGGCGCGGGGGTTACTGTCGCCGTGATGAGCAGGGAGATCCCCACCCGGGCCGACCTGGTGGGCCGCTTGAGATCCGAGGACTTCGAC
>JBJTFY010000023.1:0-7435 GCA_046093625.1 Actinomycetota bacterium | reverse complement strand
GTTCTTCATCGTGTCGTTGGTCAACGCGGCGACTCGGCTGCGTCCCGATCCACTGCAGCTGGCCCGCGAACTGCGCGGTGAGGACGTCGGTAGCGTGCCGCAGATCCGTCTGCGCGAGTCGTTTCGACTGGCCTTCGACTCGACGACCGGGCGCCTCGCCGTGTTCGCCATGGTGATCTCGCAGATGACAATGGTCGCGGTGATGACCATGACCCCGGTGCACTTGAAGGCGCACGGCCAGGAGTCGATCAGTTCGTACGTGGTGTCACTGCACATCGCCGGGATGTACGCGTTCAGCCCGCTCGTCGGTCGATTCGCCGACCGTCGGGGACGATTGCGCACGATCCAGATCGGCGCGGTGTTGCTCGCCACGGCCACGTCCCTGTCGGCGTTGGCCGGCGACGCCCACCTGCTGCTGTTCCCCGCGTTGTGGCTCCTGGGAGTCGGATGGAGTTTCGGCCTCATCGGTGGTTCGAGCCTTCTGATCGATTCGGTGTCCGAACGGTCGCGGGTCTCGGTTCAAGGTTCGGCCGACATGGCGATGAGTTTCTTCGGGGGAATCGCCGGTTTTTCCAGCGGGTTCATCCGTAAGGCGGTCGGCTATCACGTGTTGTCCACCTTCGCGTTGGTGTTGGCCCTGTCGCTCGGTGGGTTGAGCACCCTCGTGATCGACCGACGCGACCGACGCACCCCGGCGACCGCCTAGAGTCACGCCGGGGAGGGGCCATGGCCGCACTGGGTGTGCCGTATCGAATCTTTCAGCAGGCGTAGTTCGTCGACGATCTCGACCGTGCGATCGAGGCGTGGTATCGCACGTACGGTGCGGGGCCGTTCGCAGTGACCCATCACCATCGCTGCGACGAGTTCACCTACCGGGGAACCGCCCAGGAGGCCGACGTGTCCTATGCCTTCGGCTACCTCGGCGACACGATGATCCAATTCATCGTCCAGCACGACGAGACTCCGTCGATTTATCGCGACATGTACCGAGCGGGCGAATCCGGCTACCACCACTGCGCGTATCTCGTCTCCGATTTCGCGGCCGAGCGGGCGCGCCTCATCGACCTTGGGCTCGAGCCGGCGTGTGAGTTGTTCGCCGACGGCGTGCACGCGTCTTACTTCGACACCCGCCACATCAACGGCGGTTTCACCGAGATACCCGGCGATCCGCCGCACATCCTGCAGGTCTTCGCGCAATGGCGACGCGCCCACGAGATTCACCGCGCGGGCGACCCGCTGGTGTGGCAACGCCCCCGTCGAGGTGCGACGGGCTGAGATTCCCTCAGCCGACCACCCGCACCTCGCCGCGCGCGGCGTCGACTTCGACCGTGGCGCCGTGGGGGATGTCGTCGAGGGCACCGGGTGCGCCGACCACCGCCGGTATTCCCAGTTCGCGGGCCAACACCGCGGCGTGGCTCAAGGCTCCACCCTCGGCGGTGACGATCGCCCCGGCCATCGTCAGAACCATGTTGTACGCGGGGGTGGTGCAGGGCACCACCAACACGTCACCGGGCTCGAGAGCCACGATGGCCTCCTCGGGGGAGTCGGCCCGACAGGCGCGGCCGCGGTAGACGTCGGATCCCACTCCGAAGCCGGACAGTCCCGACACGCGGGTCTGGCCGTCCATACCCGCCTCGGCCAGCACGGTCTGCACGAATCCGACGAGACGCGCCATGTCGATGGGCAACACGTCGGGGGGAGGAACGGGCTCCACGGGTCCGAGCAGCCTCGGGGCATCGGACACGTCGACGGTCGCGCGCCACGTCGCGCGGCGATTCAGTTCGTCGGCGCTCGGACCCTTGCCGACGAAGAGGTCGGTGGTGATCTCCTCGACCGCGAGCTCGAGGGCGTCGGTGGAACGGTGGAGAAAACCTCGGGACACGAGGCGATCGCCGACGTTCAACATGGCGAGCCGCATCAGACCGAGTGGCCACTCCAGCGTGTGGGGTCCGTTGTCGTCGCGCAGGTCCATGGCCGCGCGCGCCTCTTCCAACGCTTGGTCGAACGCCGAGCGCTCGGACTCCGGCACGCGCGCTCGAACGGTGGCGACCCGTCGGGCCAGAACCTCCTCGGTGGGTCGTCGACGAGCGGCGTCGTTGCGGGCCGCCATGATCGGGGAAAATAGCACCTCGGGCGCCTCCTGCAGGCACAGTCCGTCGATGTCGTAACGGCTGAAGATCAGCGCACCTCGTCGGTACATGAAGGCGTCGATCTCGTCGGCGATCGCGGACGAGATCGCGCGCATCTCATCGAGGCTCGTCGGTCGTCGTCCCGAGGATTCCACCGCCTCGCGGATACGTCGCAGGACCGCTTCGGGTCCCGAGGTGGATGGAGATGCTCCTTCGAGAAGGGGAATCACCTCGGAGGACTCGATTCCCCATTGCTTCGCGGAGAACAAGAGCACGCCGATCGGGGAGAGGTCGTAGCCGTGCAACCAGAAATGTCGCACCCACATCTCCTTGGCGTGGTCGATGACGGCCAACGCATGCTCGATCGACTCGGTGTCGGACAGCGCGGAACGATCGACGTTCTGAAAGGCGAGATTCTCGGTGGCACATTGTTCGCGTAGACCGCCCGGACGAGCCCAGTCCTCGGTCACGCGCCGCCACGGCCTGGTGGCGGCGGTGATGCTCGCCGTTTTGGCGCGTCGCCGCATCTCGGGGTGGATTCGAATCATCGACCACAACACGAATCGGGGTGGCAGCGACGTGGCCGCGGAGTCGGGACGGATGAGGGGGCGCACCCGCGAGTACAACATGCCGTTGACGAAGCGGAAGTCCAACGCGTCCAACGGGGCGCCCAATTCGGCGAACATGCGACGCGTGCCGCGCGCGGTTCCGTATTGCTGCACGTGCTGGCTGATCAGCGTCGCGGGACGGTTGACGTGTGATCTGTCGAGGGCCCAATGACCCGGTCCGGGTGCCTCCCACTCGATGTCGTTCATTGCGGAACGTCCCTCCATCGTTCGTCTCCGCGGCCGCTCAGGCCGATGTCGTCGATTGTCGCACAGTGTCGAGGGAGTCGATCACCTTGTCGAGCAGTTGCTCCAGCGATTCGCGCTGGCGATCGGTCAGATCGGCAAAGACGTGGTTCTTGCGGTCGGCCAGAATCTCGACGGCTCGATCCGCGACGCGCCGTCCGGCGGGCGTGATGCGGATGAGGGCACTGCGACGGTCGGCGGGGTCGGGCGAACGGCTGATCAGACCGGCGGCCTCCAGCCGTGCCAATCGGTGGGCGAGACCGCTCGGTTTCACCATCGCGACGTGGGCGATGTGCCCGGGCGTGAGCACCGCCCGCGGGCCACTTCGGCGCAGCGTGGCCAGCACGTCGAACTCGGACAAGGTGACGCCCAGTTCCTCGATGTCCCCTTTGAAATCCTCGATGACGGCGCGCACCACCGCGCTCATCTTCAGGAACAACGCCATGCCCTCGAATTCGAGTTCGGGTCGTTCGCGGCGCCACGTGGAGATGGTGTCGTCGAGGATCTCGGGAAGGGCCACGGGACGACCGTAGCCGAAAATAGTTTGACATCAAAATAAATTCCGGTCTACTCTCGCCCGCGAGCGAGGAGGGGACATGTCGCGGGAGCAGGGTCGAGAACTGGCCGGACGGTTGTTCCGGGGGTTACCCCCGTCGAGGGCGGTGCACGCCGATCTGATGGCGCACACCATCGACCATCTGTTCGGTGACGTCTGGCAGGACGAGCGTCTGAGTCTGCAACAGCGGTCGCTCGTCACCTGCACCGTTCTGGTGGCGACGGGTCGCGAGGCCGAGCAATACCTGCACTTCCGGGGGGCGCGCAATCTGGGGATCGAGCGCCCGGTGCTCGAGGCCATGATCACCCACGTCGCCCACTACGCGGGTTGGCCGGTCGCCGTGAGCGCGTCGCGCGTTCTCGGTGAGGTGTGGGATCAGATGGACGAACAGGAGAAGCAGTCATGACCCTGAACGCGCTGCTCGACATCGAAGTCGCCGTTCCGAATCCCGACGACCTCCTGGCTTTCTGGGAACGACACGGCATGCGCCGCACCGCCGGCAACGTGCTTGGAACCGTCGACCGGCCGGTCCAGATGACCGTGTCGGAGGCGCCGTACCGGCACCTCGCCACGATGCACCTCGGTTGCAGCGACGAAAAAGACGTCGCCGACATCGCCGGTCGGCTACGAACGGCGGGTATCGCCGCCACGGTGACGAGCACGAGCATCTCGTGCGTCGACCCGGTGTTCGGTCACCGGGTCGTCATCGACGTCGCCACTCCGCACCCGCTCACACCGGGGCAGACCCGGGTGTTCAACGGGCCGGGACGTACCGCACGCGTCGACAGTCGGGCCGACGCGGTGACCAACGCCGTACCGCCGGTTCCGCGGCGAATCGGCCACGTGGTGCTCGGCACCCCGCACATGGCCAAGGCCGTCGAGTTCTATTCCGCCACCCTCGGATTCCGGGTCTCGGACTCAATCTTGAACGGCGTCGCCACTTTCATGCGCGTCGAGTCCGACCATCACAACCTGATGATCCAGCCCGGTCCGACCTCGTACCTCAACCACTACGCGGTCGAGGTCGACGACATCGACGCGGTCGGACTCTGCGGACGCGCGGTGGTCTCCGAACGCAACGACGCCAGCGTGGTCGGCGTCGGTCGTCACAACTTGGGAGCGAACGTCTTCTGGTATCTGCGCGATCCCGCGGGGAACATGTTCGAGTTCTTCAGCGACATGGATCAGATCCACGACGACGAGGTGTGGGCACGCGACTTCCGCAAGATGGACTGGGAGGGCGCCGACGGCCCGGCGGGCTTCTCGGTGTGGGGTCCCAAGGACCCGCCGGAGGTCTTCTTCAACCCTCCCGACATGGCCGACATCATCGCCGGTCGCGCCGCGGCCGGACTGGGCTGATCGTGGACCTCGGAATCGCGGGCCGTTCGGCAATTCTGCTCGGCAGTTCGCGCGGTCTCGGTCGTGCCTGTGCCGAGAGTCTGGCCCGCGAGGGCGTGCACCTGGTGATCAACGGTCGTAACGCGGCCGATGTCGACGAGGCCGTCGCCTCGCTCGCGGCGGCGCACGGGGTACGCGTGGTCGGCGTGGTGGGCGACTCCGCGACGACCGACGTGCACGAGGCGCTGCTGGCGGCCGCCCCGACTCCCGACATCGTGTTGTTGAACGGACAAGGCCCGGCGCCGGCGGCGTTCGGCGACCTGACCGAGGAGATGTGGAGGTCGGCGTTGCAACAGGCTCTGCTCGGCCCGCTCGCCTTCGTGCAACGGGTGCTCCCGGGCATGGTCGAACGACGCTTCGGGCGATTGGTCGCGATCAGCTCGGCGATGGTGAAGTCGCCCAACTCGGCGATGAGCCTGTCGCACGGTTCGCGTCTCGGACTGACCGGAGTCCTGAAAGGTCTCTCGAAGGACGTCGTGAAGCACAACGTCACCATCAACCAGATTTTGCCGGAGCGATTCGACACCGCCCGTCAGGAGCAGATGGCCCGGGTGGTCATGAAGTTCAAGGGCGTCACCTACGAGCAGGCCCGAGCCGAGCAGATCGCGTCCATCAAGGCCGGTCGATTGGGAGAGGCCCGGGAGTTGGGTGATGCGTTCGCCTTCCTGTGCTCGGCCCAAGCCGGTTACATCAGCGGGCAGAGCCTCCAAATGGACGGCGGGAGTTACGAGGGAGTGTTCTGATGGCGCAGGTTCGCACCGTTGGCTCGATGATCGACGAAATCCGTCGGCACCACGTGGAATTCGACATCACCGCCGACGAGGCCGAACGTCAGGGCACCGCACCCGACGCCCTCGACGCGCTGATGCGCGAGTTGCGGGTACCGATGATCAAGGCACCCACCGAAGTGGGCGGCGATCACCTGCACATGGCCGATCAATTCCGTTACTTCGAGGCCTTGTCGTACGCCAATCCCACCGCGGCGTGGGCCGGGTTCAATCACGCCGGTGCGGCGGCCATGGCCGGCGCGCGCTTGGGGCGTGCGGGTCTCGACATCGTGTTCGGTGACAACCCCGCTCCGATCATGGCGGCGGTGTCGGCGCCGACGGGCACGTTTCTCGCCGTCGACGGCGGTGTTCGATTGAGCGGCTCTTGGAAGTACGCGAGTGGCGTAAAACACTCCGACTTCGCCCTCTTGACCGCCGTCGAATCGGGAGCCGAGCAGCCGCGGGTACGCATCTGCATCGTGCGCACCCGAGACGCGCGCGTCGACGGCGACTGGGACGTCATGGCCCTCAAGGGCACCGGAAGCTTCACGATTCACGTCGACGACGTGTTCGTGCCCGATTGCCTGGTGCTCGATCCGCTCAAAGCTCCCTTGCGTGGCGGGCCGATGTTCGAGACCGGCTATCAGGCCTACGTCGCCGCCGAGAATCTGGGTTTCACCATGGGCGTTTGCCAGCGGTTCATGGACGAGTTGGCCACCTACGCCAACGCCAAGGCGCGCGGCTTCGATGGTCGTCTCGCCGATCGGGGGGCGTTCCAGTACGAGTTCGGCAAGGGGCAGTTGGCGATCGACGCCGCGCGCGCATTCGGTGCGCGGGCGTTCGCTGAAGCCGACGCGACCCTCTTCGCCGGACGGCGGCTGTCGATGAAAGAGCAGTCGTACGTGGTGGCCGCGATGGCCTGGTGCACCGAGACTGCGGCGAACACCGTCAGTCATCTCTTTCATTTCGCCGGTGCCGGAGCCCTGTTCAACTCCAGCATCCTGCAGCGTTGCTTCCGCGACGCGCACGGGTCGGTGCAGCACCACGTGGCGTCGAACGTGGCGTTCGACCGGTTCGGCCAATCGCTCCTGGCGACGGCAGCGCTCTAGGGGCGCGGATCGATCGGCGTCGCCCCGGGCAACCGTTGTTCGATCTGCTCGGCGAGCGACAGACAACGTCGGTCGGTGAACCGGGCCCCCATCACCTGCACGCCGACCGGCAGCTCGTCGGCCATGCCCGCGGGCACCACCACGCTCGGCAGTCCGAGCAGGTTGGCGGGAAGCACCGGTCGCATCAGCTCGAGAGTGCGCGTGGCGCCGTCGGCGCCATCGAGATCGTCGTCGAACACGAAGGGCGGTTGGGTCCAGGTCGGGAGCACCAACGCCTGATGGTCCTCGAACCACATCGACCAGCGACGGGCGAGCCCGTCGCGTTGTGACATCGCGAGATAGTGCTCGACGTTCGAGACCCGGGGGAAGAACTCGAGGATCCGCCCGATGAGCGTGCGGCCTCCTTCACCCATGACCATGTCGAGTTGTTCGCGGATGTCGGCGAGTTCGGAGAACAACATGATCGCCCACACGAGGTAGGTCAGTTCGATGTCGGGAGGTGTCGCCTCGACGACGTCGTGTCCGGCGTCGGCCAGCGCGTCGCCGGCCCGACGCACGGCGGTCGCGATGTCGGGATGGGTCGAACCGCCCGGAGGCGTCGGAAGAATCGCGACCCGCAGGCGCT
>JBJTFY010000022.1:0-6615 GCA_046093625.1 Actinomycetota bacterium | reverse complement strand
GAACCGCGATGGCGGCCGCATCGTGAACATCTCCTCCAAGGCTGCGGTCACGACGGTGATGGGCAGCGGTCATTACGCGGCGGCCAAGGCCGCCGTGAACTCGCTCACGACGACGTACGCCAAGGAACTCGGGCCACGAATCCGCGTGAACTGCATCATGCCCGGTGCGGTTCCGACCGAGATCATGATGAAAGCGATGCGCCTGCAGGACGAGGACCTTCCGAAACTGGAGAAGGTGCTGCGCATGCCCATGCGTCGTCTGGGAACCCCCGACGACCTCGGCCAGGCGGTGTTGTACTTCGTGTCCCCGGCCTCGAGTTGGGTGACGGGGCAGATCCTCGGCGTCGACGGAGGCTTGTGATGGGCATCGTCAATCGCAAGATGGTTCTCGTCAGCCGACCGAACGGACGACCCGACGACGCGAACTTCCGCTACGTCGAGGAGGAGCTGGCTCCGCTCGAGGACGGCCAGGTTCTGGTGGCGGTCGACTTGTTGGGCATCGACGCTTTCATCCGCACCACCTTGGACGAAGGCAGTTTTCACCGCGGTGCTCAGATCGGCGGCGTGATACCGGCGCTCGGAGTGGGTGAGGTTCTCGACAGCCGTGACGCCGGTTTCGCCGCCGGCGACAAGGTGTTCGGACCGCTCAGTTCGCAAACGCACGCGGTGATGCCGGCGTTCACGTTGCGCAAACTCGACACCTCGATCGCACCGGCGAACGCCTGGCTCGGAGCCCTCGGGCTCACGACCGGTCTCACCGCGTATTTCGGAATCGTCGACGTGGGTCGCGTGACGAGCGGTGACACCGTGGTGGTCAGTGGCGCGGCCGGAGCCGTGGGCTCGATGGCCGGTCAGATCGCCCGCCTGAGCGGGGCCGGCAAGGTGATCGGTATCGCCGGTGGGAGCCACAAGACCAGGTTCCTCGTGGACGAGCTCGGATTCGACGCCGCGATCGACTACCGCAACGAGAACGTCGGCACCCGGCTCGACGAGTTGGCCCCGAAGGGCATCGACGTCTTCTTCGACAACGTCGGTGGAGAGATTCTCGACGACGTCCTGCTGCGCATCGTCGAAGGATCACGAATCGTCATCTGCGGTGCGATCTCGCAATACGAGAAGATGAACGACGTTCGCGGTCCGCGCAACTACCTGAAGTTGGCCGAACGTCACGCCAGCATGGAAGGGTTCGCGGTCTTCCACTTCGCCGAGCAGTACGCCCGCGGTGAGGGCCAGTTGGCGGAGTGGTACCGCAACGGCGACATCGTGATGCGCGAACAGATCGAACACGGCGTCGAGAACTTCCCGGCGGTCATGAACATGCTCATGACCGGTGGACACCACGGCAAGTTGCTGTTGAAGGTGTAGTCGGCGTTCGTCCCCGCGAGACTGGGGGCGTGAGCAGCATCGTCGTCTCGGAACTCGAGTACGCGCCACCGGGCGCGGACCAGTTGTTCTTCGACGTGAGTTTCGGTGTCGCCCCGGGCGAACACGCCGCACTCGTCGGTGCCAACGGAGTCGGCAAGAGCACCATCTTGCGCATCCTCTCGGGCGAACTCGAGGCTGACGGGGGCGAGTTCACGGTCAACGGATCCATGCTGACGATGACCCAGGACGTCGGCATGTCGCGACCCACGGACACCTTGCGCGAAATGCTCATCGAGGTGGCGCCCCCGCAACTGCGTACCGCCGGACGGGCCTTGGTGGCCGCCGAGAAAGCGTTGGCCGACGGATCCGACGACGGCATGGGCTACGCCACCGCACTGTCGGACTGGGGCGACCTGGGCGGATACGAACTGGAAACCAAGTGGCAGGCCGCCGCGCAACGCAGCGTGAAGACACCGGTCGACGATTTCTCACGACGGTTGGTGTCGGAGCTCTCGGGTGGAGAGCGCAAGAGGCTGGTGCTCGACCTGCTCCTGACCTCCGGGTCGGACGTTCTGTTGCTCGACGAGCCCGACAACTACCTCGACATCCCCACGCGGGGCTGGCTCGAGGAACAGATCATGTCCAGCAAGAGCACGATCCTGATGGTGAGCCACGACCGCACGCTGCTCGAACGCGTGGCCACCAAGATCGTGGTCATCGAAGGGTCGGGCTGCTGGACCCACGGTGGCTCGTACGCCACCTTCCCCGAGGCTCGCACCAAACGTCAAGAGCTCATGGGTGACGAGTTGAAGCGGTGGAACGACGAGGAACGTCGCCTGTTCCATCACATGAAGATCATGAAACAGCGCGCCGCCCAGAACTTCAAGAACGCCACCAAGGCCAACGCCGCCGAGACACGCTGGGAGAAGTTCGTGGCCCTCGGTCCGCCACCGCCCCCGGTGGCCGACCAGCAGATCCACGTGCGCCTGCGCGGAGCCGACGCCGCGCGTCGCGTGGTGAGGCTGGAGGAGCTGTCGGTCGGCGATCTCTTCTTGCCGTTCTCCGACGAGGTGTATCACGGCGAGCGAGTGGGTCTGATCGGACCGAACGGCACCGGTAAGAGCCATCTGCTCGGAGTGTTGAACGGCGCGACCCCGGACCACGGCACGATCACCTTCGGACCGCGGACGTCGGTCGGGGTGTTCACTCAGATCAACGATCGGCCCGACTTCACCGGCCGCCAGTGCATCGACATCGTTCGCGATCGCCTGATCGACGACGAGAAGTCCATGCGCGCACTCGCTCGGTACGGACTCGTGAACAACGCGCGGCAGGAATTCCAGACGCTGTCCGGTGGCCAGAAGGCCCGCCTCGAGATCCTCTGCCTCGAACTCGAGGGTCACAACGTGCTGCTCCTCGACGAGCCCACCGACAACCTCGACATCGAGTCGTCGGAAGCGCTCGAGAAGGCCCTCGACGGATTCGAGGGGACGGTGATCGCCGTGAGCCACGACCGCGCATTCCTCGCGCAGTTCGACCGCTTCTTCATGATCGGCGACGACGGTGAGGTGTACGCGCTCCCCGACTACGAGATCGCCATGAAAGGCCTCGCCGTGCCGTCCTCGTTGGCTGGTCTGCGTCTGGCGAAGAAGCTCTCCTGATCCTCAGCAGAACGACGATGACGGGTACCGTGGACGCATGGCGAGCCCGCTGCGCAAGATCGACCTGATCGACAAGCTCACGTTGCCTGCTTTCGTCGCCACGATGGTCTGGGAGCACCGCACCCTGCGGAAACGGGCGTTACGAGAACTTCCACCCGTCGACGCGATCGCGCCGATCGACGACGGCCGCCCCGACCCCGACCCGCTCGTGCCGCTCGGTTACGAGAAGAACGACACCGCCGGCAGTCTCGGCCTGTTGGTCGGATCGATCGTCGTCGGTCTCGCACTCGACGGCGTCTACCGACGAGTCCATGGATTCATGTTCCGACACCGGGTGAGCAACATCGGCTCGCATCGCGGGTCGATCATCAGCGCGATGATCGTGTGGGACTTCCTCTACTCCTGGAACCACCGCTGGATGCACGAAGTCCGGTTGTTCTGGGCCGATCACGTGGCGCACCACTCGGGTCGTCGTTACAACCTGTCGACCGCCTTGCGACAGACCTGGACCGGGATGCTGACCACGTGGGTCTACTGGCCGATGTCGCTGCTCGGATTCCGCTATTCGACCTTCCTCAAGGCCCGGCAGTTGAACCTTCTCTACCAGTACTGGATCCACACCGAGGCCATCGATCGTCTGCCCGAACCGATCGAACGGATCTTCAACACCCCCTCCCACCACCGCGTGCACCACGGCGCGAACAAGCAGTACATCGACAAGAACTACGGCGGCATCCTGATCATCTGGGATCGACTCTTCTCCACGTTCGAACCGGAGATTCGTCAGGTGCAATACGGACTCACGAAGAACATCCGCACGAACAATCCGTTCAAGATGGCTTTCTGCGAGTTCGCCAACATCGCCCGCGACGTGGTCTCGACCGACGACCTCGGCGAACGCCTGCGCTACGTGTTCGCCGGTCCCGGTTGGGAGCCCGCGGTCGCCGTTTGAATCAAACGAGTGCGGGCGTCCGCGTGAATTGCATCGCCCCGTCGTCGACCGGTGCCTTCACGATGATCTGCTTGTCACGGGCGATGAGTTGCGGGTTGATCCACGGCTCGTGGTCACCCTGCTTGGGCATGAGGTGCATCACGCGCTGCATGTAGCCCGCCGAGAAATCGTCGATCCACGGGCGCACCGGCATGTCGGCGTCCTGGGGACGCAGGCGTGGCGTGGCCTGTTGCGTACCGGTCGCCTTCATGTGGTTCAGCAGGCGGCAGACGTACTTGCTCACCACGTCGGCCCGCAAGGTCCATGAGGCGTTGATGTAGCCGAACGTGGACACCAGGTTCGGGACGTCGGAGTAGGCGAGGCCCTTGTAGGTCCAGGTTTGGGAGAAGTCCACCTCGCGTCCGTCGACCTCGACGTTCATCTCACCGAGTGTGACGAGGTTGAGGCCGGTGGCGGTGATGATGATGTCGGCTTCCAGGACGCGACCCGACGTCAGACGGATGCCGTTCTCGACGAAGCGATCGATGTGGTCCGTGACCACACTGGCCTTGCCGCTGTTGATGGCGTTGAAGAAGTCGCCGTTCGGCACCAGGCACATGCGCTGATCCCACGGGTTGTAGGTCGGTGTGAAGTGCGTGTCGACGTCGTAGTCGGGTCCGAGGGCCTTGCGCACTCCGCCGAGCACCAGTTGCTTCACCTTCTCGGGCTGGGTGCGGGTGCGGTTGTAGAAGTACTTGGTGAAGAAGATGTTCTTGGCTCGGGTGACGGCGTAGGCGGCCTTCGACGGCAAGACCTTGCGCAAGGTGTCGGCGACGACGTCGTGATCGGGTCGTGACACCATGTACGTGGGGGACCGTTGCAGCATCGTCACATGGGCCGCGGTCGTGGCCATCGCGGGCACGATGGTGACCGCCGTGGCCCCCGACCCGATCACCACCACGCGCTTGTCGGCATAGTCGAGGTTCTCGGGCCACTTCTGCGGGTGGACGATGGTTCCTCGGAACGACTCCCGTCCGGCGAATTCGGGGGTGTACCCCTCCTTGTAGGAGTAATAGCCCGAGCACATGAACAGGAAGTTGCAGGTCAGTTCGACCGTGCGATCGGCGCGTTTGTCGAGCGCGGTGACGGTCCACCGCGACGTGCCGGTGTCCCAAGAGGCGTTGGTGACCCAATGGTCGAAGCGAATGTGGCGTTCGATGTCGTTTTCGGCGACCGTCTCGCGCAGGTACTTCATGATCGACGGACCGTCCGCGATCGACTTGGCTTCCTTCCAAGGCTTGAAACTGAAGCCGAGAGTGTGCATGTCGCTGTCGCTGCGAACGCCCGGATAACGGAACAGGTCCCAGGTTCCACCGATGTCGGAGCGGCCTTCCAGGATCGTGAACGAACGATCGGGGCACAGGGTCTTCAGGTGGTACGCGGCGCCGATACCGGAGATACCGGCACCGACGATCAACACGTCGACATGGGTCGTGTCCATGCGTCGTGACCCTAGTACCCGATGGCCGAACGGACGTCGTTCAGGAGACGAAGGTTCCTCCGTCGCAGGTGATCACCGAACCCACGGTGAATCCACACGCCCGTGAACTCAGGAAGATCGCCAGACCCGAGATGTCCTCCATCGTTCCGACGCGCTTGCGCGGGTTCAGACGACCAACGGCGTCCCAGTCGGTGTTCTCGACGTCGCCGCCCGTTCCGACGCCGGTGCTGAGCATCCACGTGGGGAACGGTCCGGGCGCGATGGCGTTGGCGATGATGTGGCGCTTGGCCAACTTGCCCGCCAACTGCTGGGTGAGAGTGTGGAGGGCCGCCTTTGACGGGCCGTAGCTCTGGGTGTCGAAGGACGCCGATCGCAATCCGTCGATCGAACCGATGTTGATCACGTACGACGGATCGTCCTTGGTGGCGCGGGCCTCGAGCAACGGCAGCATGCGCTGGGTCAGGAAGAACACGCCTTTCACGTTCGTGTCGAACACCTTGTCCCAACCGACCTCGGGAAACTCGTCGAGGGGAGCCCCCCACGACACGCCGGCGTTGTTCACGAGGATGTCGACGTGATCCTCGCGCGACTTCAGTTCACCCACCAGGGCGTCGATGCCCGCGAGTTCGGAGAGATTGGCCGGGATCGAGACGCACTCGGCCTGATATCGCTCCGACAATCGCGCGGCCGTGGCGTCGCACTGGTCCTTCTTCCGCGAACTGACGTACACCTTCGCGCCGTTCTCGAGATAGCCCGCCGCGATCATCTCGCCGATACCGCGCGATCCGCCGGTCACCAGCGCCACCTTGCCCTTCACCGAGAACAGATCCTCGATCTTCATGGTCGACTCCCCTCGTCCGTGCCGGGGTCACCCTAATCGGCGAACCCCTCGCGACTCAGGTGGCAGACTGCTCGCATGGTGGGAATGCTCGATCGGTCCGCGGCACTGGTGGACGGCACCAGCGCCGACACGCTCAAGTTGTCGGTGGCCGCCACCGCAGCTGAGCCCGAGGTGCTCGGCGGTGGGGTCACCGTCGTGGAGTCGTTCAGCAACGTGGTGAGTTTCGACACCGACGAGGGTCTGGTGCTGTTCGACGTCTCACATCTTCTCTCGGCGCCCCAGGTGGTGGAACAACTACGGCGCCACAGCACCGCAC
>JBJTFY010000021.1:0-14092 GCA_046093625.1 Actinomycetota bacterium | reverse complement strand
CCTCACCGTTGGCCGGGTGCGGGCATCGAGGAGGTCGTTCGCGGAACTCGACTGCGGGTGAGTGCCGCGTCGTTCTTCCAGTCCTCGCCCGAAGCCGCCGGGGCTCTCGTCGAACGGGTGTCCGTCGCGCTCGGTGACCCGGCCGAGTGGAGCGAGGGTCCACTCGTCGACGCCTACGGCGGTATCGGACTCTTCGCGGCCACGATCGACACCGGTGGACGGGCCGTGGTCGTCGTCGAGGCCAACCCCGCGGCGTGTGCCGATGCCCGACACAATCTGGCCCATCGTTCGGCGCGAGTGGTGGAATCCACGGTCGAGCAGTGGACTCCCGAGCGAGCCGCGGCCGTGGTGGCCGACCCGGCGCGGGACGGGTTGCGGGCCGCGGGGGTGGCTACGTTGGTCGCGACCGGTGCACCGGTGATCGCGCTCGTGTCGTGCGACCCCGCCTCGCTCGGTCGCGACGCTCGCCTCTTGGTCGACGCCGGCTACGACCTCGAGTGGTGCGAGGTGATCGACGCCTTTCCGCACACGCACCATGTCGAGGCTGTGAGTCGGTTCGTGCGGCGTGAGAGAATTGGCGCGTGATGCGAGTGCGGGTCTCCGACGAGGTGCGCGACGCCCTGGCGGCCGGGCGCGGAGTGGTCGCGATGGAGTCGACGATCTTCTCCCACCTCGGATTGCCGTCCCCGGCCAACGGTGAGGCCCTCGATCGCTGCATCGCCGCGGTTCGCCGACGCGGGTGCGTGCCGGCGATCACCGCGGTGCTCGACGGCGAGGTGCGACTGGGCATCGACGCGGCGGAACACTCGCGGGTGCTGGGGCCCGCGCGCAAGATCGCCGAACGCGACATCGCCGTCGCCGTCGCCCAAGGCTGGGAGTTCGGCGCGACCACGGTGTCGGCGGCGGTGGCCATCTCCGCGCGCGGTGGCGTGACGGTGTTCGCAACCGGGGGCATCGGCGGTGTGCATCGAGGAGTCGAGGTGTCCGGCGACGTGTCGGCCGACCTCGACGCGATCGCGAACCACCCGGTGGTCACCGTGTCGGCGGGGGCCAAGGCCTTCCTCGACCTCCCGCGCACGCTCGAGTACTCCGAGACCGCCGGCGTGCCCGTGCTCGGCTGGCGCCACGAGTGGTTCCCGGCGTTCTACACGCGGTCGTCGGGGCTGCCCGTGCCGCATCGGGTCGAAACGGCCGCCGAGGTGGCCGAGATCCATCGCCACCGTTCGCGCGAGAACTCGGGACTGCTGCTGACGGTGCCGATCCCCGAGGACGACGCCCTCGACGCCGAGGTGCTCGACGACGTGCTCGAACGGGCGTTGCGCGACTGTGCCACCGCGGGAATCACGGGGGCGGCGGTCACGCCGTTCGTGTTGGCGCGCATCGGGGAGGCCACCGCCGGGCGCAGTGTCCCGGCGAATCTGGCCCTCGCCGAGAACAACGCCGCCGTGGCCGCCGAGGTGGCCCGGGCGCTGCTCGACTGATCGTCAGAGTCGCGTGGCCACGCGTCGAACGCGTCGCAGGAACCGTTCGCGGTCGGCGGAGTCGCTGGCGTCCAGCGAGTAGAGCGCGACCCAACGGGTGCGACACAGCGGATGACAGATGACGCGCAACGACCGGTTCACGATGCGCCGGCCGGGGACGCCCTGCAGGGCGTTGATGCGCCAGGGCGACCCGTGCGTGGTGAACGTGACGATGCGGCGCACGTTGTGCAGGGTCGGCTTCAGACGTTTGGCCCCCTCGGGCAATTCCCAGGCCACCCCGCGCGCCCAGACACGGTCGATCCAACCCTTGATCATCGCGGGTTGCGCGCCCCACCAGGTGGGGTGGACGAAGACGAGGGCCTCGCACCAACGCAGATCGGCGAAGTGTTCGGCGAGGTGGGGTTTCGATTCCGGGGGCGACAGGTGACCTCGTTTTTCCGCGCGACTGAGTCGCGGTTCGAAGCCCTCGGCGTAGAGGTCTCGCACGCGCACTTCGTGTCCGGCGGCACCGAGACCGGTCAAGGCCGCGTCGAGAACCGCGCGGTTGAACGAAGTCGCGTCGGGATGCGCGTGCACCACGAGGACCCTCACGACAGTCGTCCCATCGAATCGCGAACGTGGTCGAGGAACGCCCGTCGGTCGGAGTCCTCGAGACCGTCGAGTGCGTAGAGGGCCAGCCAGGTGGTCGCGGCCTTGCCGCCGGTGGCGAGGCGCAGGGTCCGCGTGACGGTGCGTCGGCCGTTGTCGTTGACCAGTTTCACGTACCACCACGGCGAGCCGTAGGTGCTCACGCCGACGAGGTGGCGCAGATGCGTCAGGCCGGGAACGATCGCGCGGGAGCGCTCGTCGAGCGTGAACGCGAGCCCCATCACCATCGTGCGTTCGAGCCAGGCCTTCATGATCGCGGGCATCGAACTCCACCACGTCGGGTAGACGAACACCAGCGCCTCACAACGTCGGACCAACTCGACGTGTGCGGCGACGAGCGGGTCGACGACCGGAGTGGCGGTCTCGTAGGCGCGCCATTCGTCGGCCGACAGTGCACCGGCGTAGTCGAGGGCGTACAAGTCGAGAACGGTCGATTCGTGACCGGCGGCGCGCAACCCGTCGACGGTGGCCCCGAGCAGAGCCCGCGAGAACGAGTCCGGATCGGGGTGCGCATGGACCACGAGAACATTCATGTCGTCCCCCGATTCGACGCGCGTGGATCACGCGGGTGGTGCACCCCCTGGGATTCGAACCCAGAACCAATGGATTAAGAGTCCACTGCTCTGCCATTGAGCTAGAGGTGCCTGACGCGAAGCGCAAGTGTAGATGTCCCGGCGCGGTCGCCCAAGGATTCAGAGCGGTCCGACCTGCGATTTCGTGCTTGTTCTTACGTCTTGGGGTGAACGAGGGGATTCGAACCCCCGGCCTTCAGGGCCACAACCTGACGCTCTAACCGACTGAGCTACGCCCACCATGTGCCCCGTCATTCTGCCAGATCAGGCGCTGAATCGCACCGAGAAAAGCACTCCGTCGAGGCACTGAGGGCGTCCTGCTAGCATGGTGACAACCTCGAAGGGGTGTTAACCGTGTCGGCCACGGAATCTACAGTCAGCGCAACTCGCTCGCTCAGCGAACGGGCCAAGCACATCACCGCTCGCGAAATCGCGCTCTACATGCAGCGCACGGCGGGCTCTCGTCGCGCCAACGAGCGGGCACGCAAGGTGTTGCCGCTCGGGGTCCCGTCCAGTTTCCAGGCCTACGACCCGCATCCGGTGGTGGTCAAGCGGGCCGATGCCGCCTACATGTGGGACGTCGACGACAACCGGTACACCGACTACGACATGGGATTCGGAGCGTTGTTCAGCGGGCACATCCACCCGCTCGTGCGACGTGCGGTCGACGAACAGCTGGCCAACGGCACGTTGTTCGTCACGCCGTGCGAACTCAACGCCGAGGTCGCCGAATTGCTGGGCGAGCGTTACGGATTGCCGATGTGGCGATTCACCAACTCGGGCACCGAGGCCACCATGGACGCGATCCGTGTGGCGCGCGGAGCGACCGGTCGCGACAAGATCGTGAAGGTGGAGGGCGGATACCACGGTCATCACGACGAGGTGATGATCTCGATGAAGCCCAAGCTCGAAGATGCCGGTCCGGCCGACAACCCGACCCCGGTCCCGGCCACCGCCGGGGTCACCAAGGCGGTCCTCGGAGACACCATCGTGGTGCCGTACAACGACCCCGAGGCGCTCGAGCGGGCCCTCGCCCACGACGACGTGGCGTGTTTCATCGTCGAGCCGGTGATGGAGAACATCGGAATCTGCCTGCCCGACCCCGGTTACCTGCAGGCGGTGCGCGAGATCACCGAACGTCACGGCACCCTTTTGATTTTCGACGAGGTCAAGACCGGCATCACCGCCGGGTGGGGAGGGGCCACCGGTGCCCTCGGCGTGACCCCCGATCTCGTGGCGCTCGCCAAGTCGATCGGTGGAGGACTGCCGCTCGGAGCCTTCGGCGGCAAACGCGAATACATGGATCAGATCACGCAGGGGCGCGTCATTCATCTCGGCACCTACAACGGGAATCCGTTGTGCATGGCGGCGGCCCGTGCGGTGTTGGCCGAGGTCTGCACCCCGCAGGCGACCGCCGCGGTGATCGGCCGCAACAAGATGCTGGTCGACGCCTGCAACGACATCATCGACGACGCGGGGTTGCCCGCCCACACGATCCAGTTCGGTGCCAAGGGTTGCGTCACTTGGACCCCCGAGCCCATTCGCAACTACCGCGACTATCGCGCGACCGACCTCGACCTCGCGTTCGCGCAGTGGATCCACGGCATCAATCGCGGCATCTTGTTGCCACCGGGGCTCGACGAGCAGTGGCTGATCTCGATCATGCACACCGAGGACGATGCGTTGCGCTACGCCGACGTGTTCGCCGAATTCGTGCGCGAACTCACGGCGTGACACCCCCGACGTTCGGGCGAATGGTCGCGCGCGCCATCGCGCGCCGTTGTCCCCGTTGCGGCGATCGACGCGCCTGGTTCGTCGGCCACTTCCGGATGGGCGAGCGCTGCGTCGGCTGTGGTCTGCGCCGCACGCGGGGCGTCGACGGTCACGAACTGGGGTCGATGACGGTTGCGCTCGTGTTGAACATCGGCCTGATCATGTCGGTGATGGCGGTGGCCATCATCGCCACGGTGCCCGACGTCCCGGTGGTGGGGCTGTATGTGGTGTTGGCGGCCTCGGCAGTGGCCATACCCGTGCTCACGTGGCCGCTCACGCACACTCTGTGGTCGGCCATCGACTTGCGGGTGCGACCGGTCTGCGAAGCGGAGTCGGCCGAGGCCCTCGCCTGGGTCTCCCGCGCCCCGGCCCCCTGATCGTCGGTCGGCCCACGCTGGGCAAACAGGTGTTCGTTGCGACAATGCTTGACCGAACACTCGTTCGTAGTTACGCTCCTGTCATTCGCCCACCGGCAGGGGAGCAACGAGGAACATTCCTCGCCACACCCCTCCCGTACGGTCCCGAGTGTGACAAGCCCAAAGACCACCACCAGAAGCACCAGCAGCACAGAGAAAGGCAGCGCAATGAGCAACGACCGTGAGAAAGCCCTCGAGATGGCCCTGGCCCAGATCGACAAGCAGTACGGCAAGGGGTCCATCATGCGGATGGGCGAGAAGACCAACATGGCGATCGAGGCGGTGCCGACCGGTGCCCTGGCCCTCGACGTGGCTCTCGGCGTGGGCGGTCTGCCCCGCGGACGCGTGGTCGAGATCTACGGCCCGGAGTCCTCGGGTAAGTCCACTCTGGCCATGCACGTGGTGGCCGAGGCCCAGCGCAACGGCGGCATCTGTGCCTACATCGACGCTGAGCACGCCATGGACCCGGTGTACGCCCGCGCCATCGGTGTCGACATCGACCAGCTGCTCATCTCGCAGCCCGACACCGGCGAGCAGGCCCTCGAGATCGCTGACATGTTGATCCGTTCGGGTGCCCTCGACGTGGTCGTCATCGACTCGGTGGCCGCCCTGACCCCCAAGGCCGAGATCGAGGGCGACATGGGCGACAGACACGTGGGTTTGCAGGCCCGTCTCATGAGCCAGGCCCTGCGCAAACTGACCGCGAACCTCAACAAGTCCAACACCATCGCCATTTTCATCAACCAGCTTCGCGAGAAGATCGGCGTGATGTTCGGTTCGCCCGAGACCACACCCGGTGGCCGCGCCTTGAAGTTCTACTCGTCGGTGCGTCTCGACATCCGCCGCATCGAGTCCATCAAGGACGGCGCCGAAGTGGTGGGCAACCGCACCCGCGTCAAGGTGGTCAAGAACAAGGTGTCACCGCCGTTCCGTCAGGCCGAATTCGACATCATGTACGGCAAGGGCATCAGCCGTGAGGGCTCGGTCCTCGACATGGCGGTCGACCTGGGCATCGTGAAGAAGTCCGGCGCATGGTTCACCTACGACGGCGAGCAGTTGGGTCAAGGTCGCGAAAATGCCAAGACCTACCTGATGGAGAACGCCGAGGTCATGGTGGAGGTCGCCGAGAAGGTGCGAGTGGCCGCCGGCCTCGGCGACAAGGACGCCGCCGAATTCACGGCCGCCGACGAGGAGCCCAGCGACCTCGATTGAGGTCTCGCCCGGGGGCGCAGCCGCGGCGCGTGCGAACCTCGGATTCGCCTTCCGAGATAGCTCAGTTGGCAGAGCAGCTGACTGTTAATCAGCGGGTCGCAGGTTCGAGCCCTGCTCTCGGAGCACAATGCAGGGTCCGCTTCGGCGGACCCTGTGTCATGTGGGGCGGTAGCTCAGTCGGTTAGAGCAGGGGACTCATAATCCCTGGGTCGCGGGTTCGATCCCTGCCCGCCCCACTTCGTCGTCAGTACAGTCGCCGTGCATGACGACGGTGTCTGGCGTTCTGAACGATCTGGTCGCCCGCATCGAATGTCCGGCACCGGCTCTCGCCTGGGGCGTGATGATCGACGGCCACCTCGCGGCCTCCGGAGGCCGCGGTGCCGATGCCGCCACGCCGTTCCGGATCGCCTCCATGACCAAGAGTTTCACCGCTGCGGCCGTGTTGGGTCTGCGCGACGACGGCGTGTTGTCCCTCGATCGTCCGGTCGGCGAATACGCCCCCGAGTTGAGGGCGGTGCGCGGTCCGGCCGGGTCGCCTGCGATCACGTTGCGCCACTTGCTGTCGATGGCCGCGGGTCTGTCGACCGACGACCCGTGGGCTGACCGCCACCTCGATGCCACGGCCGACTTCATGGACGATGTCTACGCCGGCGATGTGCACTTCGCCGCGCGCACCGGCGACACCTTCGAGTACTCCAATCTCGGTTTCGCGATGATCGGGCGCGTGGTGCGCGCCGTCACCGGTCGCCCCGTTCGTGATCACGTCGACGAGCGGTTGTTGCGCCCATTGGGGATGACCCGCACCACGTGGGATCGCCCGCCCGGTGCCGTGGCGCTTCCGCACCGAGTGCGTGATGGGGTGGTCGAACCAGACGACCACGACCCCCTCGCCGACGGCGAAATCGCCCCGATGGGCGGCGTGTGGAGCACCGTCGAGGACCTGGTGCGCTGGATGGCCTGGCTCGACTCGGCCCACGCCGGAGTGGAGGCGCCGAGCGCGCCCGCGCGGCGCGAGATGCAGTCGATCCACACCTACGCCGGTCAGTTGTCGCTCGACGGGGTGTCGGCTCCGAGCGGTTACGGATTCGGGATCCTGCTGCGTGACGATCCCGTGATCGGGATGGTGGCTGGCCACAGCGGAGGTTTGCCCGGATACGGGAGCAACATGCGCTGGCGCCGGGGCAGTGGCGTGGGCGTGGTGGCACTGGCCAACGTCACCTACGCACCCATGTCGACCCTCACGCACCGCGCCTTGACCGCCCTCGTGACGACGGGGCTGGTGGCGACGCCGACCGTGGAGCCCGACGAGCTGTTGTCGTTACGGGCGCACGCTCTGGTCGCGTTGTTCGGATCCTGGGACGATGCGGTGGCTCGGGCATTGTGTGCCGACAACGTCGACCTCGACGACGATTTCGGACGTCGGCGCGCCGAGGTCGAGCGACACACGTCCGGTCGTGGGGCGCGCCTGATCGCCGTGGTGCCGACCAGTCGCACCAGCGGCACGATCGAGGTGCAATGCGGCGATTCGCGGTGGGCGGTCGACTTCTCGCTGTCGCCCCATCGCGGCTTGGTGCAGACTTGGTCGTGGAGGAGTCGGTCATGAACGAATGGGGACGCGTGGCGTTCGGGTGTTGGCGCATGACGAACCCTGATCCGGGTTTCAATGCGACCCTCGTCGAGGCCGCCGTCGACCTCGGAATGAACGTGATCGACCAGGCCGACGTGTACGGGTTCGACTGGGGTGGTGCGGGGTTCGGGGCCTGCGAGGAGATGCTCGGACGGGTGTTCGTCGCCCGTCCCGGACTGCGCGAACGAGTGGTGTTGGCGACCAAGGGCGGCATCATCCCGGGTGTTCCGTACGACAGTTCCGCCGCGTATCTGGTGGGCGCCTGCGAGGCGTCGATGCGCCGTATGGGTGTCGACGTGGTCGACCTCTATCAGGTGCACCGACCGGATCCGTTCACGCATCCGGCCGAGGTGGCGCGGGTGCTCATGAGTCTGCGAGATCGCGGGTTGGTGCGCGCGTTCGGTGTCTCGAACCACACGGTGGCCCAGACTCGGGCGTTGCAGGCGCACCTCGACGTTCCGCTGGTCTCCACCCAGCCGGAGTACTCGGTGGCCCATCTCGACCCCCTCTTCGACGGCACCCTCGACCTGTGCAACGAGACCGGCATGGTGGCTCTGGCGTGGAGCCCGCTGGCCGGGGGCCGGGTGATGTCCGGGGACGGACTGCGTCCCGAGTTGACGGCGGTTCTCGACGACATCGCCGAGCGCCACGGGGTCGGTCGCGATGCGGTGGCCGTGGCCTTCGTTCTGCACCACCCGAGTCGGCCCGTTGCCATCGTCGGATCCCAGTCGGTCGACCACCTGGTGTCGGTCGCCCGCGCCACCAACGTGCGACTCGAGCGCACGGACCTCTTCCGAATCGTCGAGGCCGCCACCGGGGAACGTCTGCCGTGACCCCCTGCGAGGTCAGTTGGTTCGCCGCGTTGTGCGACGACGACTACGAGCAACTCGGAGTGGTCGACGAGTCCCTCTCGAGCTCGTGGGAGCACTGTTCACGCCTCGTGCGCACGGCCGAGAATCAGGGTTTCGACAACATCCTGTTGCCGTCGGGGTACTCCCTCGGCATCGACGCGGTCACCTTCGCCGCCGGCATGGCGGTGCTCACGTCGCGCATCCGTTTGCTGGTGGCGGTGCGGTGCGGCGAGACGTGGGTGCCACAGTTGGCCCGTCAATTGGCGTCGCTCGACCGCATGTTGGGTGGTCGCCTGACGGTCAACATCATCTCGTCGGAGATGCCCGGCGAGACGTTGGACGCCGAACCGCGCTACCGGCGGACCATCGAGACCATGGCGGTGGTTCGCGCCTTGCTCGACGGACGGGCGGTCGACCCCAACGGCGAGTTCGTCGCCGTCTCCGTCGAGCCACCGCGGGTCACCACGGGCCGGAGCCCGCTTCTGTATTTCGGAGGGCTCAGCGAGCCGGCGCGCGAGGCGGCGGCCCGCGAGGCCGACGTGTACCTGATGTGGCCGGACACCCGCGAGCGCATCGTCGAACTCATCGACGACATGCGTCGTCGCGCCGATCGTCACGGGCGCGCGTTGCGTTTCGGCTACCGCACCCATGTGGTGGTGCGCGACACCGAGCGCGAGGCCCGTGCCGCGGCCGAGCACATCGTGGCCGCCCTCGACGACGCCACCGGCGCGGCGATTCGCGCGCGTTCGCTCGACAGTCAGTCGACCGGCGTACGACGGCAGGCCGAACTGCGCAACTCGGCGACCGACGACGGCTACGTCGAACCCCACTTGTGGACCGGTATCGGGCGGGGGCGCAGCGGGTGCGGCGCGGCGATCGTGGGCGATCCGAGCCAGATCGCCGACAAGTTGAACGACTACCGCTCGCTCGGAATCGAGGCGTTCATCCTCTCCGGATATCCGCACGTCGGGGAATGCGAGCGGTTCGGACGAAGCGTCCTGCCGCTACTCGATCACGCCCCGCTGCGATAGACGACGTCGTTGCGCACGCGGGCGACGAGGCGGTCGTCGACATGGAAGGAGCCCTCGAGGTGGGCCACCTCGTGACGTCCCCGTCTCGACACCCGGTCCACGCGCGTGCGCAGTCGGACGTGGTCGCCGTGTTCGATGGGGGAGAGCAACGTCACCTCGGTGGCGATCTGGTTCCAGCGCGGCGGGTCACCCGTGTCGATGCCCCCGACGATGGCCGCGTTGACGGCCGTACCCAACCACGCGGGGTGGGCCCAACCGTGGCTCCGCCACGCGGGGGCGTCGGCGAGGCCGTCGAGGAAAGCCAGGTCGCGGCCGGCGTCGAAGTCGAAGTGAAGAGCGGGCAACGACGCGCCGGCGAGGACGTCGGCCGCGGCGGCGATGCGATGGACGCCGCGCGACCCGTCGTCGTCCGTCGATCCGGTCGAAGAGACGTCGTCGTGCGTCACGCGAGTCCAACCCACCGAGGCGACGAGGCAACGGCGTCCGGCACCGTCGTCGTAGGTGGTGTCGATGGAGTCGGGGGTCGAGGTGGTGGCGACGTCGAGGATGGCGCCCGCGGTCATGGGCCGTCGCAGCTCGATCGACATCGATCCCGCCCGCATCCAGTCGGTGCCCCAGCGTTCGACCGCGGCGGTGGCGACCCACGCCAGCACGACCATGCCCATCACGTGATCACCGAGTGGTCCCGGGGTGGCCGTGCCGTGGGGGAAGGGGCGCAGCGGCAGTTGGCGGGCCGTGACGCGGGTCAACGGGCCAGGATCCCGACCGCCAGGGCGGCCAGGCCGCTGCCGACCACGAGAACGCTCGCGCAACCTCCGCGGTAACTGAGTCCCTTGCCGAGTCGCAAGGATGTGCGTCCGCGGGAGTTCACCGTGAACGGCCCGAAGCGCATGCTGCCGCTCACCCCGCGCTTGGAGACGTTGAGCCACGATCGTCGCCCGGTACGCACGCGTTTGCGATACGAAAAGCCCATGCCCGGACTCTAGGTCGGATCAGCGTCGCGAGGAAGGGGCCCGGTCGAGGTCGATGACGTCGGCACTCTGCCCGGTGTGCAGCGGGGTGGCCGCACTCTCGACGGCGTCGATGAACTCCTCGACGTCGACCGGCTCGCCACCGATCAACCACACCACCTGCTCGCCACCGCTGTCGGCGGGATCGCGCAACATGACCCCTTCGACCTCGAACTGGTCGACGGTGATCTCGGCGGCGTCGGCCGACACGGGGGCCACGATCGCCATCTCGACGACGGTCTCGGGATCGAAGTCGCGCAGGATGTCGATCAACTCGGCCACGTTCACGAGGTCAGTTTGACACGCGACACCGCGACGGTCGCGGAATTCAGTCGCCGCCGACCCACACCGGGGCGCGCTCGAGCAGGAAGAGACTCACCTCGCCGCACTTCTCGAGAACCCGGCAAAAGGCGCTGTCGTCGTTGACGTACACGTCGGCCAACGACACCGCGAGACGGGCCACGATCGACAGGCGGCGCTCCGGGGCGTCGATCACCGAGGCGGTCGAGTCGATCGCCGACACCTCGAGCGGGAGTTCGGTGCCACCCATGCCGGCCAACTCGGTGGCCAGCACCAAGAGGTCCGGCGGTCGCGAGAGCGGAGGCAGGGTCCAGGTGAACAACAACGGGAATTCGAAGCCGGTGGGCGGGTCGGCGTCGGGGTCGTCGAGCTTGGCCATCTCGTCCTCGAATCCGAGCAGGGCGCGCGGATCGACTTCGAGCGAGAGGTGCAGGTCGATGGGGCCGTCGCAGGCCTCCTCGGGATGCAGGTCGACCTCCCAGAGTTGGCGCAGGGAGTAGGTCTCGACGAAGTGTCGTTCGTCGTGCACGTGGAACCCGTGGTCGACCGCGTGGCTCTTCATGTCGGAGACGAAACCGGCCACATCTATGAACGCCATCGCACCTCCCGGAGTCGTCGCACTGGCGATCGAACACTACCCTTCGTGCCGTGGCGCCGGACTCCTTGCTGGAACTCTTCCACGCGATCGCCGACGCCGTCGACGACGCTCTCGGTGCCGTGACCGACTGGGGGCCGTCGGGTCGTCGGGACACGCAGTACGCGGCCGATCTGGTGGCCGATGCGATCGTCCTCGATCACTTGAGGGCTGCCGGTCTCGGTGTTCTCTCCGAGGAGAGCGGAGCCGAGAACCTCGACCGTCCGATCGTGGTCGTCGTCGATCCGCTCGACGGCTCCACCAACGCGAGTCGTCGGGTGCCGCACTACGCGACGTCGTTGTGCGCCGTCGACGCCGACGGCGCCGTGGTGGCCCTGGTGGCGCATCAGGCCGGTGGGCCACGGTGGTGGGCTCGTCGGGGCGAGGGAGCGTGGCGCAACGGACGAGCGATTCGGCGCGACACCGCGCCCGCGTGGGGATCGGCGTTGGTGGCGGTCTCCGGACCCCCACCGCAACATCCCGGCTGGGGCCAGTTCCGCTCGTTCGGCGCCTCGGCGATCGACTTGTGCTTCGTGGCCGACGGCACCGTCGACGCCTTCATCGACATGAGCCCGAGTGCGCACGGCGTGTGGGACTACGCCGGGGCGGCCCTCGTGTGCGCCGAGGCCGGAGTGTTGGTGTGCGACGCCCTCGGTCGCGACCTGTTGGTGCTCGACCACGCGGCCCGGCGCACCCCCGTGGCGGCGCCGGCGAGCCTCATGGAATCGGCACTGGCGGTACGCGGACGATCACACTGACAGCATCGGCGGATCGTTTCGTCGCGAGCGACGGTCAGCCGGCGTCGGCGGCCCGCTGACCCTCGTGCCACACCCGTGACACGCTGGGGTGGCGCAACTTGCCCAACGCCCGAGCCTCGATCTGGCGCACGCGCTCGCGGGTGACACCCATCTTGTCGCCGATCTCGGCGAGCGTCAGGGGCACGCCGTCGATGCCGAATCGGGCCCGCAGCACCTCCTCCTCGCGCTCTTCGAGTCGCCGGAGTTGTTCGGTGAGGGCCCGCTTCTCGAGCGCCGCCGCGGCCGCTTCGTAGGGGGACACGGCGCCATCGTCGGGGATGATCTCGCCGAGTTCGGTCTCGCCCTCGGCGTCGAGCGGGGTGGACAGCGACACCAGCGGACGGCGGTGCTGGCGCACCAAGGCCACGCGTTCGGCGCTGACACCAGAAAGTTCGGCGACCTCTTCGACGGTGGGCGGGCGGTCGAGTTCGGCCGCCAGCTTGTCGGTGCTCTGGTCGATGAGGGAGTACACCTCGCGCACGTGGGAGGGCACCCGGATGGTGCGCGAGGAGTCGGCCAGTGCCCGTCCGATCGACTGGCGGATCCACCAGGTGGCGTAGGTGGAGAACTTGAAACCCTTCTGGTGATCGAAGCCCTCGACGGCGCGCATGAGGCCGAGGTTGCCCTCCTGGATCAGGTCGAGCAGGCCGAGGCCGGCGCCTTCGTAGCGGCGGGCCACACTCACGACGAGACGCAGGTTGCACTGGATGAATTCGGCCCGGGCGGCGTCGCCGGCGCGGATGATGCGGTTGATCTCGGTCCGCTCGCGGCCCTTGGGGGCGGGGTCGGTGTCGAGTCGGTCCTGGGCCACACGGGCCTCGACGATGACGGCGGCGAGACGACGTTCGTCCTCGGCGGTCAGCAACGGGTACGTGCCGATGTCGTCGAGATACTGCCGGAGCAGTTCACTCTCCGCGTCGCCGGGCCGGGTTGCCATGAACGAAACCGTAATGGCGCGGTCCGAGCGCACGGTGGATACCCGTCAGGCGAAGAACCCCCGCAGGGCGTCGGCCATCTTGCGCCGTGGCACCACTCCCGAAGGCAGCGCGTCGACCATCGTGATGGAGGTGTGGATGTGACCGCGCGCGCGGAGGTGCTGCACCGGCACACCGGCCGACTCGAGGGCGCGGGCGTAGGCGTCGCCTTCATCGCGCAACGGGTCGTACTGCGCGGTGACGATCATGGCCGGAGGCAAACCCGAGAGATCGGCCGCCAACAACGGCGAGGCCCGCGGGTCGGAACGATCGGCGGGATCGGCGTAGTGGTTCCAGAACCACTCCATCAACGACTTGGTCAGGATGTAACCGGCGGCGTTCTCGTCGTGCGAGGGGTGTTGACGTGAACCGTCGGTGACCGGGGTGAGCAACAACTGACCCCGCAACATCGGACCGCCGTTGTCGCGCGCCAGTTGTGCGGCGACCGCGGCGACGTTGCCACCGGCACTCCAGCCGGCGACGGCGATTCGATCGGGATCTCCACCGAGTGCGGCGGCGTTGGCGGCGACCCAGCGCAATGCGGCGTAGCCGTCGTCGGCCGCGGCGGGGAATCGATCCTCGGGAGCGTGGCGGTAGTTCACCGACACGATCACCACGTCGGCGAGCGTGCAGAGGGCCCGGCACAACGGATCGTCGGACGTGTGGCTACCGAACACCCACCCTCCGCCGTGGAAGTACACCACGACGGGATGGGGGCCGGTCGTGGTCGGTCGGTACAGGCGGTATTCGAGGGGCCCGCCGGGGC
>JBJTFY010000020.1:0-2142 GCA_046093625.1 Actinomycetota bacterium | reverse complement strand
CCGGATCGGCCACGTACGCGTCGAGTTCCTCGTCGAGCAACTGGAAGACGAGTTCGTCGTGTCCGTGACGGCGACCGAGCTCACGGAACGCCACCCGCGCCTCGTGCAGCACGCGGACGATGGGCCCGCAAGAGCGACCGTCGCGTGGCTACTGCGAGCGTGGGTGACGTACTTTCCGGTGTCTCCGGTTCCCCCGGGGTCGCGCGCGGTGTCGCGCGCGTCGTCCACGATCCGGCCGAACCGGGCGATCTCGCACCGGGCGACATCCTCGTCGCTCCGTGCACCGATCCCAGCTGGACGCCCCTGTTCATGACGAGCGCGGCCGTGGTCGTCCACGTCGGCGGCCAAATCAGCCATGCCGTCATCGTCAGTCGCGAGCTCGGCGTGCCGTGCGTGGTCTCGGTGACCGACGCGACCGATCGAATCGCCGACGGTGCGCTCGTCGAAGTGAACGGCGACCGGGGCACAGTCACTATCGTTCGATGACCACTCGAACAGAACGGAAGAAGATGAGCAACGACTACCAGGCACCCAAGGATCTGTTCTCCGTGGCCGGCGAGGTCGCCGTCGTCACCGGCGGAGGGCGCGGCATCGGTGAGGGGATCGCCCGCACCCTCGCCGCCGCCGGCGCCAAGGTCGTCGTGGCCGCGCGACGGGTGAACGAGATCGAGGCGGTGGCAGCGGCGATCCGCGCCGACGGTGGTGACGCCATCGCCGTCGAGACCGACGTCACCGACGACGAAGCCGTCGACCGGCTCGGACGCACCGCGGTCGACACGTACGGGAAGCTGTCGATCTGGGTGAACAACGCCGGAGGCTCACCGAAGCGTCTACCGATGCTCGACCTCGAACGTCAGGACTGGGATGCCTGCATGGCGCTCAACCTCACCGCGGTGTGGGTCGGCATTCGCACCGCCGCCAAGTACATGGACACCGGCAGCATCATCAACATCTCCTCTGGTGCGGGCTTCGGTCCCGTGCCCGGAAGCGCCCACTACGGCGCGGCCAAGGCGGCCGTCAATTCGCTGACGCTCACCGCATGCGCCGAACTCGCACCGCGCATTCGTGTGAACGGCATCGCCCCCGGCGCGGTCCCCACCGAGATCTTCAAGATCGCCCTCGGGGTGGAGAACGAAAAGGACCTGGCCGACGTACAGGAGCAGTGGAACATTCCGTTGGGGCGTTTCGGAACCCTGCAGGACATGGGGGCAGCCGTGTTGTTCTTGTGCTCCCCCGCCGCCAGTTGGATCAGCGGCGAGATGATCCGGGTGTCGGGCGGCGCCAAGCCCCGCTGATCGTTCAGCTCACCGGACGGCCCTGGAAGTCTCCGATGAGCGACACCTGTACGTTCGAGCCGACGGTGGAACTCGCCATCCGTTCGAGTTTCTCGCGGTAGTACGCGTCGCGAAGATCGCCCTCGGAGAGTGCGTTGTAGGTCGGGTACAGCGCGCGCCGATCGCGCGTGGAGTGGTTGGGGCCGCTGCGGTGCGGGGTGCGTGAGTGGAACCACAAGGTCTGGCCGGCCCGAACGGGCATGGCCACCCACTCGAGCGCATCGTCGACATCGTCGACGATGCAGCCGACGTCGTTCATGGGCAGCACGCTCGCGAACATGGCGCTCACGACCTCCAGACATCCGTTGGTGACGTCGGAGTCGTCGACGGCGACCATGCACGAAACGTGGGACTCGATGAACGGGTACGCCGGCGCGTCCTGATGTGGTGCGTACCCCGCGCCACCGGCCAACTTGTAGTTGATCTTCTCCTTGTACAAAACCGCCGGTTCGCCCAACAAGGCCGACGCCGTCTCGAGCAGGGCACCCGACGCCAACAGACCGGCGAGTCCGGAGTGATACGGCGTGAAGTTCTCGGTGCGACACAACCTGGGGCCGTCGTCGGTCATCTCGCGATAATGCAGCCACGGGCCCGTGGTGTCGGGCCAGGCCGACACCTCGTCGATCCAGGTCCGCAGCAACTCGACACCGTCGGCGTCGAGGGTGTCGACCAACACACATCCGTTGCGGTCGAAGTGGGCCTTCGCCCCGGGGTCGCCCACCGCGAACGCCTCGCTCACGGTCGCCGTCCGAGCGAGTGGATGGCCGCTTCCCATGTTTCGAGCCCGGGTACCACCGCGGTGGGATCC
>JBJTFY010000019.1:0-6200 GCA_046093625.1 Actinomycetota bacterium | reverse complement strand
CCTCGGGATCGTCGTCGTCGATGGTGGCGTTCAGCAGATTGGTCAGCAGATCGTCCTGGGGGTTCGTGCGGCGCAGTTCGATCTGCTCGGCGAAGTAGTGCTGGAACTCGTTCACGCCGTACTCGGCCTTGATGCGGTCGTCGATCGAGATGTTCGTACCGATGCCCGCGATCGAGTCGTCCGACCAACGCTTGAAGTCGGCCAGACGGTCGTCGGGGACGTTCAGCGCCTTGGCGATGACGCGAACGGGCAACGGAACCGCGAACTCCGAGACGAACTCGATGCGTCCCTTGTCGATCCAGGATTCGATGAGCTTCACCGTGATCTCACGGACGATCGGCTCCATCTCGGCGATGACCTTGGGGTGGAAGGCTCGTGACACGAGTCGGCGATAGCGGGTGTGCTCGGGCTGGTCGGCCGTGAGCATCGTGGGCACCCGGGGGTAACCCTTGGACATCACCTCGGCGAACCGTTCACGCTCGGGACCGCTGAGCGGCATGCCCGCACCACCGAACAACGACGAGAAGGTCTGCGGATCGCGCAGCACCTGCATCACGAGGTCGTGCTTGGTCACCATGTGCACCCCGATCGACGACACCGGGTGCACCGGGGCCTCCTCGCGCATCTTGGCGTAGTGCGGGAACGGGCACTGCTGCGTGGTGGGGTCGAACGGATTGAAGTTGGAAATGTCGACGCTCATGTTGTCTCCGAGTTTCGTTGGGTGGATGGTCACTTGCCGGCCAGACGATCGATCACCGGTGCGACGGCATCGATCACCGAGGCGCCGAACGACACGTAGCTGATGCCGAAGCGCTCGCGTCGCTCGACGATGCGATCGCAGATCTCGTCGACCGAACCGATGAGGGCGTTGGGGTGTTCGGCCAGCACCTCCGGGGTCATGCCGAACATGGGGGCCATCTTGGCGCGGGTGCCGTCGCCGTCGGGCGTGACGATCGTGAAATACGCCGCGATCTCGATCTCGATCTGATCGAATCGGGCCCCGGCTCCGTCCTTCACCCAACCGATCTTCTCGAGCGTCAATTCCGCGGTCGACGAGCCGATTCCCGCCGGTCCGAGCTTGCCCGAGGAGTTGTTGAAATTCAGGCTCACGATGTCGGCCTCGCGGCCGGCGATCGTGAGGACCTTCTTGGCTCCGCCACCGATCATCAGCGGCGGGGTGCGAACCGGCTTGGGGACCGCTTCGAATCCGACCGCGTGCACGTGGCGACCGGTGACGTTCAGTTCGCCCTCGGCGAACGATGCCCGCAACAGACCGATGACCTCTTCCATGCGCTCGATACGGACCCCGGCCTTGTCGAACGGGATGCCCATGGCCTCGTACTCGTTCTGCAACCAGCCGGCCCCGATACCCAGCTCGAGGCGGCCCTCGGAGAAGAAGTCGAGTGTCGCCACCTCCTTGGCGAGCATCACCGGGTTGCGGTAATCGACGCACAAGACGCGGCAACCGATCTTGATGGTGTCGGTGGCCTCGGCGGCCACGGCCATCGCGGGGATCGCCGCGACCGTCTGCACCGGATGCCCGGTGGCAGTGAGCGCCGGGCCGGGTCCGATGACGTGGTCGGCGAGATGGAACGACGAAAAGCCCATCGACTCGGCCTTGCGCGCGAGGTCGCGCCAATCCTTGCCCGACGCCGGGGCGTATGCCTGCAGTCCGAACCGGAACGGCTTGCTCATGCGGGAACCTCCAGAACGGTGACGGCGCCGGTGTCGCCGTTGACTTCGATCAGCGAGCCGCTCGCGATGCGCAAGGTGGCGTCGGTCGCCGACACCACACAGGGCAGCCCCAACTCGCGACTCACGATGATGGCGTGGCTGATGGCGGCACCCACGTTGACGACCACGGCACCGCACGACATGAAGAGCGGGGTCCACGCGGGGTCGGTGTTCGGTGCGATGAGCACGTCACCGGGCTCGAGTTCGCCCGGGTCGGCCGGATCGAGCACCACGCGGGCCCGACCGACGTAGACGCCCGTGCATCCGGGCACCCCCTGGACCACGTCACCCACCTTGGCGGCGGCAGCGGACGCCTGGCCCTTCTTCTTGTATTCGCTCAACGGCGGGACGACGCCGTTCTTGATGAAGAACGGCGGTTCGAGGGCCTGCAACGACTGCCATCGAGCGTAACGATCGGCCAAGGAGTCGGTCATCGTGGCGCCGTCGAACAAGAACTGGTCGAGTTCGGACTCCAGCAACACGAAGACATGATGCGGGTCGCGCAACGTTCCTTCGGCCGCGCGTCGGCGGCCCAATTCGCGGAACACCACGCGTACCTCGTGCAGGGCGCGGATGATGTTCGTCTTGGTCCGCTCGCGGATCGCCATCTGGTTGGCGGCCACGAGGGCGCCCTCGAACTGTCCGGCCAACTCCTCGCCGAGGGGCGTCACCAGCGCGCGCACCTCGTCGGTGAGGCGACGCCGTTCATCGGCCATGCGCTGGTTGCGGATGCGCGGCGACTCGGCGTCGCTCTGCAGGCGGATGCGGTCGATGGCCGCCAACGCGATCTCGGGCTTCGTCTCCCAGGTGTCGGCGCTGATCTCCCACTCGTTCGGACCGCGTGATCCGAACTCCACGAGGAACTGGTCGAAGTCGGCGACCCACTTCTTGGCGCCGGAGTCGGCGGACGCGCGCAACCGGTCGAGCAGGCCGGTCACCCCGGCCGAGAACTCCTTGGTGACCGCCGCCGAGGCGTTGGCCGAGCGAGAGAGGTCCCACATGCGGTAACTCGGCTCGGCCGAGTCCACCTCGCCGATGCCGGCCAGCAACTTCATGGCGGTCTCGGGCTGCCCGATCACGGCGCACACCGCACCGAGCACCCCGGGGGCGATCGCCGAGTCCGACGACGGCGGGGTGTGGCTGTCGAACAACTTGCGCAACAGCGGCTGCAACATGCGGGCGCGGGCCAGCAGTCCCGCGTCGCTCATGGTCTCGAGTTCGGGGCGACCGGCGCGCAGGCCGATGGTCATCTGCTTCTCGGCGTCGACTTCGGGAATCGAGGTGGTCGTCATCACGAAACCGAGGTGCGCCAGGATGCCGTCGACGAGATCGGGGCGTTCGTCGAGCGGGTGGGCCTCGTACGGTGGCACTTCGGGATGGTCGCCGAAGAACGCCAGGTCGAGTTGCTCGACGGTCAGCAACGGGCTGCGAACCGCTTGCATGCGCACGTTGGCGAGGGTGATGTAGAAGTAGCCGGCGAAGAACCCGCAGACCTCCGGCTCGCCGTCGGTGAACTCGTCGAAGGTGTAATTGCCGCCGCGGACGTATCCGTCGCGCCAGCCGAGCAGGATGCCGTTCTCCCAGCAGAACTGCTGACTCAACGGGCTCGCCGAGGAACTCAGAACCTCGCCGGCATTGGCCCGCGTGTAGTGCGGCCAGCGCTTGCTCGGTGCTCGGTCAGTGATCCAACGATCGGCCATGTCTCCCCCAGAGAATCCGCCGGACCCCGGCGCGTCCCCCAAAACTAACCGACCGATCACTTCTCCCGCCATGCCCGGCGGAGGGGTCAGACCACCGTTGCCGTGACCCTCAGCCCGGTCAGACCCCGCAGAACGAAGGAGTCGCCGAAGTGGAACTCGTTGTCGGGAGCGAGGCGGATGTCGTGCAACCGGGCCACCAGATTCTCGATGGCGATACGGGCCTCCGAGCGGGCCAGACCGGCTCCGGGGCAGAAGTGTTCGCCGTTTCCGAAGGCCAGGTGTTCCTTCACGTTGGCCCGCTCGGGGTCGACCGTGTCGGGAGCCTCGAACTTGCACTCGTCACGGTTCGCCGAGGCGAAGAGGATCCAGAGGTGGTCACCCGCCGGAATGGTGGTCCCGGCGATGTCGACGTCGACCTTGGCCTGTCGGAACAGACCACCAACGGGCGCCTCGAGACGCAGCATCTCCTCCACCAGGCCCTCCACGAGGTCGGGGTTGGCCCGCACGCGCTCCTGCAGGTCGGGGTCCTCAGCCAGGCGGCGAACCAGGTTGGCGATCAGGTTCGTGGTCGTCTCGTTGCCGGCGTCGAGGAACTGTTGCAGCATCCCGAGTTGCTCGTCGTCGGTGAGTTCCTCGCCGTCGATGCGGGCGTTGGCGATGTCGGACAAGAGGTCGCCGGTCGGGCTCTTCTTGCGGGCGGCGATCTGGGCCAAGAAGTACTCGGTGAACTCCTTGGTCGAGACGAGGAATCCGCGCACCTGCTCGACGGAGGGCGAATGGTTGCCCACCGGCATGACGATGTCGTCCGACCAGCGCTTGAACGTCGCGAGATCATCGTCGGCGACCCCGAGGGCCATCGCGATGATCGTCATCGGCAGTCCGACGGCGAATCGACGCACGATGTCGGTCTCCCCCGTGGCCTCGAGGTCGTGCACCACGTCGGCCAGCAACCGTTCCGTCACGTCGACCATGGCCGGCTCCATGGCCCGGATGCGGTCGGGTCGGAACGCCGGGTTCACCAACTTGCGCTGACGTCGGTGGTCGGGCGGGTCGGCGTTCAGCAACACCGCCACCCGCCCTCTGGTCATGGTGTTCGACCCCAACACCGCGGCCATCTCGGGGTCCTTCATCAGCTCCATGATTCCCGCCATCAGGGCCTCGCCGGCCTGGGCGGGGCCGGTCGGGCTCAGGCTCGAGAAGCGCTCGGTGTCGCGCAGGATCGCCCGCACGTCGTCGTATCGGGACACGATCCAGGCCCCCAGATCGGCGCTGTACGGGATTCCGTCGGTCGCGCGCAGACCGGCGAAGATCGGGTACGGACACGCGATGGCGCCCTGCACGCGATGGATCAGATCGTCGACGGTGTTCGAGGTCATGTCGGCATCCCTTTCAGCACTCCCCACGACGGCCGAAACGCGGCCCCTTCGTTACGCCTCAAACTACTCACTGCGTTAGTTTGGTCTCGCCTCGGGGTGTCCCGGGCCGGACGAGGGGGTTCGCATGTCAGCCAACACGACGGCAAGCGCGCAGACGCACGACGGGGTCGAGACACACCACACCTTCTGCCGTTTCTGTCACGCCAGTTGCCCCATCGAGGTCGACGTCGTCGGCGGCGAAGCCGTCGCGATCCGCGGCGTTCCCGAGGATCCGCTCTTCGCCGGCTACACCTGCATCAAGGGTCGGCAGATCCCCGAGCAGATGACCCACCCGAGCCGCTTGCGCTCTTCGATGCGCCGCCGTCCCGACGGAACCTTCGAGGAGATCTCGTCCGAGGAGGCGATGAACGCGATCGGCGCCGAGTTGCGACGCATCCTCGACACCTACGGGCCGCGCGCGATCGCGTCGTACACCGGCACCGGTGGCTACCAGAACTCGCTCGCGGTTCCCGCGGCGCGCGCCTTCCATCAGGGGCTCGAGTCGCCGTCGTTCTACACCTCGGTCACCATCGACCAACCCGCCAAGACGACCGCCCCCTTCCGGGTCGGGATCTGGGAGGCCGGTTACCACAACTTCAGCGACGCCGAGGTCCTGTTGGCGATCGGCTACAACCCTATGGTCTCGAGTTTCGGGCCCGTTGGCGGTCTGCAGGGCACCAACCCGTACGTGGTGCTGCGCGACGCCAAGAAGCGTGGGATGAAGTTGATCGTCATCGACCCTCGACGTACCGAGTTCGCCACCCAGGCCGACATCCACCTGGCCCCCAAGCCGGGCGAGGACCCCACCTTGATGGCCGGCATCGTCAAGGTCGTCCTCGAGGAGGGCCTCTACGACCACGAATTCTGCGAGAAGTGGGTGAGCGACCTCCCGCAACTGTTCGACGCGGTGTCGGCCTTCGATCTCGACTACGTGTCGACGCGTTGCGACGTGCCCGCCGATGACATCGTCGCCGCGGCGCGCATGTTCGCCTCGGCGAGCAAGGGCACGAGCGGCACGGGCACGGGTCCGAGCATGGCGCCGCACTCGAGCCTCACCGAGCACCTCTCCATCGTGCTCAACACCATTTGCGGTCGCGTGAACCGCGAGGGTGACGTGTTGGAGAGCGGGTACTTCCTGTACCCGGAGACGCCGCGCCGGGCCCAGGTGCACGCCGCTCGACCGCCCGCCACCGGAGCACCACAACGGGTACGGAATCTGCGCGGAATCCGCGGTCCATGAGGTGCGGGACGTCGGCGCGCTCGAGCGACAACGTGGGGGCGATGACGTAGTCGGCGAACGCGGCGGTGGCGGACAGGCGGTGGGCGACCACCACCAGCACCTCGAGATCCT
>JBJTFY010000018.1:0-2407 GCA_046093625.1 Actinomycetota bacterium | reverse complement strand
ACACGCACGGACACACCGACCACGTCGGTGGGGCTCGGGCCTTCGATGCCGACGCCGAACGGCGTGGCCACCGACGGATCCGGTACGTCGGCCACGAGGCGATCCCGGCCCGATTCGACCGCTACAAGCTCACCAACGGATACAACGGCCACATCAACATGCGGCAGTTCCGTCTGCCCTCACCGATGTTCCCGACCGACTTCGTGTACCCGGACGTGACGTTCCGCGAGTCCACCACGCTCGACGTCGCGGGGCGGATCTTCGAGTTGCACCACGCACGCGGCGAAACCGACGACCATGCGTGGGCGTGGGTTCCCGACGCCAAGGCCGTCGTGGTGGGCGACTTCTTCATCTGGCAGTTCCCCAACGCCGGCAACCCGCAGAAGGTGCAACGCTACGCCTGGGACTGGGCGGTGGCATTGCGCGCCATGGCCGCGCTCGAACCCGAGTTGATGTTGCCCGCGCACGGACCGGCCGTCGGTGGAGCCGAGCGCGTCGCTCGCGTGTTGAACGACACCGCCAGTGCGCTCGAACACCTGCACGACTCGACGCTCACGCTCATGAACGCCGGGGCGCGACTCGACGAGATCATCCACACCGTGCGACTTCCCGACGAGTTGGCCGCCAAGCCGTACCTGCGCTCGACCTACGACGAACCCGAGTTCGTCGTACGCAATCTGTGGCGCCTCTACGGAGGGTGGTACGACGGCAACCCCGCCAATCTGAAGCCGGCGCGAGACGTCGCGATCGCACGCGAGATGGCCGCGCTCGCCGGCGGTGCCGACGTGCTGGCCCGTCGCGGTGAGACGTTGGCCGCCGACGGGGACCTACGACTCGCCTGTCACCTCGTGGAGATGGCCGCGCTCGCCGAACCCGAGTCGAAGGTCATCCACGGCATTCGGGCCGCGGTGTACGAGCAACGACGTCGTACCGAAACCAGCCTGATGGCCACCGGCATCTACCGCGCTGCGGCACACGACTCGAAAAACTATCGATGAACGACTGTGGGCATTCGCGGATACCATCAGCTAGTACGACCGGGGGAAGCTTCGAATGACGTCAGAGAAACTCGACTCCGTCTGGATTCGACACTGGGCCGATGTGTACGTGCGAAGCATGAAGTCCGACGAACAGCGCCTGCTCGACGAGATCGGTCCAGCGGCCGCGAGACGAGGCTTCTACACGAAGGCCGAGTTGTTGGCGATTGGGCGATGGAAGGCCAACAGAGTGATTGGGCTGCTCGACCGAAACAGCGACGCCGATATCGAGGACGTCACGCGGATGGCGCTCGCCGCACCACTCCGGTTCCGTCATCGCGTCCTCGCGATTCTGAGCGGTGTTCAACGACCGATGGCAAGCGCGTTACTCACCATCTGGGATCCCAAAACGCACACGATCATTGACGTAAATGCAGTTTCCACACTCCACCATTTTGGGAAACTTCCGACCGCAAAGGCCAATGACGTTGGTTATGTTGAGTACTTGGACACCTGTCGGAAGATCGTCGAGCAGGCGGGAGACGGAGTGACACTCCGCGATCTCGACCGAGCGCTATGGAAATGGTGGGACGCCTACAAGTGATGATCGACCTTAAGTCCTGTCACCTCCACGAAACCTCAGCGCGCGGTTCCGGGCATGTGGCCGGCGACGGGAGGTCGGGTCAGCGCAGCGTGACGCTCGAGTGGTACTCGGAGTGCCCGTTCACGCATTCGGAGACGTCGATGTTGTGCAACCGGGCTACCTCGGGGTTAAACCCGACGCAGCCCGCTGCCATTTGACCGCCCTGCGCAAGGCGGTACACGTACTTCAGGACCACGTCATTCGAGGAGTGGTAGTTGAAGACGGCGTCATCGACAGCTTCGCTCAATGTGTGCCAGTCACCCTTGGCACCGATAGCGGGGCCGAGAAGATGCGCCGATTGGATCCTTGGCGCATCCTGTTTCGAGCCCAAC
Source organism: Actinomycetota bacterium (assembly GCA_046093625.1). Lineage (GTDB taxonomy): Bacteria > Actinomycetota > Acidimicrobiia > Acidimicrobiales > Ilumatobacteraceae > Casp-actino8. The sequence continues at coordinate 455 of JBJTFY010000018.1, read as the reverse complement.
GTCTGAGCGGCCACGACCATCGCCCGTGCTCCAAGGCTGTGGCCTACGAGCACGTAGGATTCGGCAGTCGTACGGGCGAGCAAGTCAGCGACCACGATGCCGGTCTTGTCGGCCCGGTTCTTGGCGACATGCCACGGGTTCTTCGAAAGACCGGCCCCCACGAGTAGTGGCGTGAGTGGGCCGAGCACCTTCGCACCCTCCTTGGTCGCCTTTTCCGCTGCCTTGCGTATCGCCGCCTTTCCGGAAGCCTTCAGCGCACTGGTGCTGACTAGCAATCCGAGGTCCTTCAGTTCCTTGGCTCCCCAGTACACCCGGTACACGGGTGAGTCCGGGTAGCGGCTGGAGACGATGGCCTCCCATTCACCCCAGCCGGTGTCCTTCTCACTGAGGAAGCCGTTGCAGACCACCACCGGAATACCCGGCCCGTCTTGCAGCAGATCAATGCGGAATGACGG
>JBJTFY010000017.1:0-16017 GCA_046093625.1 Actinomycetota bacterium | reverse complement strand
CCCCACCTCCATCGGTGCGTCTCTCGATGTCGCCGACCGGGTCGGCGAACCTCAGGTCGGCACCCTCGGTCGACGCCACGCGACGAAAAGCATCGAGGGCTGGCGCGATCTCGAATCGCTCGCGGGGGCGAGGCTGCTCTCGAACGTGGGAAGCCTCGACACCGGGTTCGCCCGCGAGCTGGCCGACATCGCGACGAACCTCGTCACCTGCGGTCTGCCCCACGAGTTGCTGGACGTGGTCGAGGCGCGACGCCGATTCCCGCAGTTCCGATTCGAGCAACCGGTGTTGTGGCAGCCGAACTCGGGAACGGTGAACGCCGATGCGGCCCTCGATGCTTTTCGTCGCGTGGCGTCGACCGAGGGTGCCGACCTGAGGTTCGCCGACCCGGTCGGCGACATCGAGATACGCACCGATGGCGTTCGGGTACGCGCGACCTCGGGCACCGTGGAGGCAGCCACGGTGATCGTCACCGCGGGGGCCTGGGCCGACCGCGTGCTCGCCGGGATGTTGATGCTCCCGGAGTTGATCGTCACCGACGAGCAGGTGTTCTTCTTCGAGCCCCTCGGCGATCACGCCTGGCCGACCTTCATCACGCGCACCGTGCCCGAGCTCTACGGTCTGCCGACTCCGACCGGCCTCGTGAAGGCGGGGGAGCATTACACCGGCCCGCGCGTCGATCCCGATCGGCGCGAGCCACCGAGCGCCGCGGCCGCGGCCCGAGTGTCCGAGTGGATCGCCCAGCACGTTCCGGGCCTGCGCCCCGAACCGGTGGCCGCCACGACCTGTCTGTACGCGTCGTTCTTCGACGAGGATTTCATCGTCGACCGGGTGGGCGACGTGGTGGTGGGGGTGGGTCTCGGTGGACACGGGTTCAAGTTCCTGCCCGAGTTGGGTCGGCGCCTCGCCGACCTCGCCGACGGCGTCGGGTGGCGGGGCAACCCGTTCTCGATCGATCGTGGCTCGCGCGCCGTCGGACCCTCGGGACACAAGTGACCGGCGACAGCGACTAGAAATCTCCCATGGAGATCGACCTCGTCTCGCCGGAAACCTTCGCGAGCACGGGACACCCGTGGCAACAGTACGCGTGGTTGCGCGCGAACGCCCCGGTGTACTGGCACCCCGAGAAGGACGGTCCGGGGTTCTGGGCCGTCACCAAGTACGACGACGTGCGGCTCATCAGTCGCACTCCGCGCACCTTCAGTTCGTACGAGAAGGGGGTCATGTTGCCCGACCCCGACGAGATGGGGCTGATGGCCCAACGCCTGATGATGCTGTCGATGGATCCGCCGCAGCACGATCGGTTCAAACTGCTCGTGAGTCGTGGTTTCACCCCGAAGAACGCCCCGCTGCTGCGCCCCCGCATCGAGGAACTCGCGCGGGAGATCGTCGACGCGGCCCTGGCGAAGGGCTCGTGCGACTTCGTCAGCGAGATCGCCGGTCGCCTGCCCTCGGGCCTGATCGCCGAGCTCATGGGGATGCCGCGCGAGGACGGTGAACGCCTCTACGACCTGACCGAGATCATGCACACCAACGACGACGCCGTGGCCCCACCCGACGTGAAGATGGCGGCCATGGCCGAGATGCTCGGCTACGCCCAGACCGTGGCCGAACACAAGCGGCGCAGTCCGGGCGACGATCTGGCCACCGTCCTCGTGAACGCCGAGGTCGACGGGGACCGTTTGACCGACGGCGAGTTCCAGTGGTTCTTCCTGCTCCTCGTGAATGCCGGAGGCGACACCACCCGCAACCTGCTGGCCGCGGGACTGCAACTCCTCTTCGACCACCCCGAACAACGCGGCAGGCTCCTCGCGAACCCGGACGCGCTCCTCGGCACCGCCATCGAGGAGATGTTGCGATTCACGAGCCCGGTCTCGCACTTCAAGCGCACGGTGATGCACGACACCGAGGTGCGGGGGCAGACGATGAGAGCAGGCGAGCGGGTGGTGCTCTTCTACGGCTCGGCGAACCGTGACGAGGACGTGTTCGAGCAGCCCGACGTGTTCGACGTCGCGCGCGATCCCAATCCCCACGTGGCGTTCGGCGCGGGTGGTCCGCATTTGTGCCTCGGAATGCACGTCGCGCGGGTCGAGTTGGCGGTGATGTTCCGCGAGTTGTTGATGCGCATGCCCCACATCGAACCGAACGGCCCGATCGAGCGCATGCACTCGAGCTTCATCGCCGGCATCCACTCGATGCCGGTGCGCTACTGAGTTCGCGGCGACGAGTTCGGGGTTTCCTCGGCGGGGAATCGGTACGTCACGTCGCTGAATCGGTCGCGGGCGAAGATGTACAGCAACCGCAGGGGCTCGTTGCCGGTGTTGTTGGCGTGGTGCTCGATCCCCTCGGGGAGCCACACGGCCGAGCCGGCGCGCACGGCCGTCGCGACACCGTCGACGACCACCTCGCCGACCCCCGACAAGATGACGTAGACCTCGGTCGCGTCGTGCCGATGGCCCCGGGGCGGCGCGATCGCGCCCACCGGAACCTCGGCGATCCCGACCGTCAGTTCGTCGGTTGCGGTGGCGTCACCGCCGAACAACTCCCACCAGCGAACCGCTCCCCGCGTCGGACTGGACCATTCCTCGGTCGGGCAGTCCTCGACGTGCCGAAAGACGGCCCGGGGTGCGTCGCTCATGCCCGAACCGTACCGGCACGAGTGGGTGGCCCCCCGACCCGCGGTGGCAGAATCGGGGCATGAGCACCGCCACCGAAGAGACCCTGTCGCCGGCCGAGGCCGAGGAATTCCGTTCCAAGGTGAGATCGTTCCTCACCGCGAACGCCTCGGGGATCGAGGGCGCCGGCCGCGGCACCACCAGCATCCAGGCCGGTCGCGAGTTCCAGGCCAAGTTGGCCGAGGCGGGCTTGGCCGGCCTCGTCTACCCCAAGGAGTACGGCGGTGCGGGACTCACCCGGGCCCACGAGCGCATCTACCGCGAGGAGTACGCCAAGGTTCCCGACATGACCTACGAGTTGGTGATCAGCCACGGTATGTGTCTGCCCGTGCTCAACCAGTTCGGCACCGAGGAACAGAAGAAGCAGTTCATGCCCGACAACATCGCGGCCCGCACCATGTGGTGTCAGATGTTCTCCGAACCCGGCGCTGGTTCCGACGTCGCGAGCCTGCAGACCAAGGCCGAGCTCGATGGCGACGAGTGGGTCATCAACGGTCAGAAGGTATGGACCACGCTGGCCCACGTTTGTGACTACGGAGTGATCATCGCGCGCACCAACCCCGAGGCCCCCAAGCACGCCGGCATCTCGATGTTCATCGTCGACATGAGGGCGCCCGGCGTCGAGATCCGCCCGATCCACCAGATCGACGGCGGACGGCACTTCAACGAGATCTTCCTCACCGACGTGCGGATCCCCAAGTCGTGGCTGCTCGGCGAGTTGAACAACGGCTGGAACCAGGCCACCGCGATGTTGATGTTCGAGCGGGTCGCCATCGGCACCGGTTCGTCGAGCGGTGTCAGTCACGTGCTCGCCGACCGCCTGATCGAAGTGGCCAAGCGCAACGGCAAGATCTCCGACCCGGTGGTGCGCCAGGAGTTGATGAAGATCTACTGCGAGGAGTCGACCAAGAGCATGGTGGCCATGCGCACCCGCGCCGAGATGAAGGCCGGCAAGGTGCCCGGTCCCGGAGGTTCGCTCGGCAAACTGCACGGTGCCCGTATCGCGTGGGCCAGCCGTCCGTTGATCAGTCGACTGGTCGGGCCGGAGTCGGACGCCTGGGAGCCGGGTGGGCGCGGCGAGAACTGGGCGCGTCAGATCCTGAACAGCTTCCAGTCGAGCATCGCCGGGGGTACCGACGAGATCCAGCGCAACATCATCGGCGACCGCGTGCTCGGCCTGCCGCGCGAGCCGATGGTCGACAAGGATCTGCCGTTCAAGGATCTGAAGGTGGGCACCCAGCGCTGAGCTGGTGATCATGCGCATCCGACAGATCTGGTCGTACCCGGTGAAGTCGATGGTGGGAGACACCGTCGAGAACGCGTCGTTGGGCGATTCGGGCATCGTGGGCGACCGCCGTTGGGCGGTGCGCGATCTCGAGCGCGGCGGCATTCGCGGGGCCAAACAACTCGGGGGACTCATGACCCTCGGGGCCCGGCTGGTGGACGATACGACGTCACAGGTGGAGGTGACGTTCCCCGACGGGACCCGACGATCGACCGGTGATCCCGACCTGGACGCCGCGATCTCGGCGCACGTCGGTCGGGCCGTGCGCATGGAGGCGTTGCGACCCGCCGACGATCTCGACCACTACCGACGCGGGGCGTCGACCAACCCGGATGTGATGGCCGAGTTGCGCGACATCTTCGGACGCCTCGAGTCCGAACCGCTGCCCGACTTCAGCGTGTTCCCGCCGGTGGTCATGGAGTTCGAGTCGCCGCCGGGCACCTATCACGACTGTTGGCCGTTGATGATCATGTCGACCTCGTCACTCGAGTCCATGCGTTCGGCTTTGCCCGACTCGGTCATCGACGTGCGAAGGTTCCGGCCGAGCATCGTGATCGAGACCCCGGAGACCCCGGGGCACCCCGAGTTCGCGTGGGCGGGCCGTCGGGCGCGTCTCGGCTCCGCCACCATCGTCTTCGAATCGGCGTGTCCGCGTTGCGTGATGGTGACGCGGGCCGTGGCCGAACTACCCGAGGACCGGCGCATCCTGCGTCACATCGTGCGCGACCTCGACCAGAACGTCGGCGTGTACGCCCGCATCGTCGAGCCCGGTCGAATCGCGGTCGGCGACCCGCTGTCGTTCGTTTAGGCGCCCTCGGATCGCAGGCTGGGCACCTCGATACTGGTACCACCGAACGACGATCCACCGTCGAGTCCGTTCAGGACCGCGAACGGGTCGCGCACGTCGTCGATGTAACCGAGCGCGTAGGCGCCCATGCTGTATCCCGCGAGCTTCTGGATGCGTTCGGGCAGGTGACGGGCCACCTCGGGCGGACACGAGAGGTACTGGTTCTCCTCCTGGCGCAACCAGCCCAAGATGTAGTCGACGTTCAGGGCACGCCGCACGGCCGTGCTGCGATTGGCCCCACCGCCGTGAATGGTGCGGCCGGTGTAGATGACCACCGAGCCCTTGGGCATCTCGGCGGGAAGGGTGCGGTGGACATCGACCACACTCGAAGCCAGGTCGAGCAAACTGCCCGGGATGATGCGCGTCGCTCCGTTCTCCTCGGTGAAGTCGTCGAGCGCCCAGATCGTCGACACCTCCACGTCGAAGTCCGGGGGGAACGGGAACATGTCGAAACACCATTGGTCGCGGTGCAGCGATTGCGCGGGTCCACCGGGCCAGATGCTGATCATCTGCGTCAGGTGCAATTGATAGTTCGTCGCGTTGGCCCCGATGACGCGGTCGGTCACGGCGAGGACACTCGGGTGGGCGACGAACTCCTGGCTCGTACGCGAGCGGGCGAGCAGTGCACCGGTGCGCTTGGTGGTGCGCCCCGAGAAATCGTCGGCGCCGAACGCCGTGGCGTCGACGTGAGGCTGCATCTCGCTCAGCAGACGATCGACGGTGGCCGAGTCGACCAGGCGCTCGATGATCGCGCACCCCACGGTGGTGACCGCACGGGCGATGTCGTCGGGGTCGGCGTCGGGGGCGAAGCGGGGGATCCGGTCCATGGGAGAACCGTACCTGTTCAGGGGCGATGGCAGAATTTATAGATTATTGACGAGGCCTCGGGGTGTCTTCTATGGTGCGCCGATGACCGCGTCACCGCCGCGCACTCGGGCCCAATGGGTCGACGATCGCTTGCGCGAGGAGATCCTCGAAGGTGCGTTGCGCCCCGGTGACCGGGTGCCCGTCGAGCGACTGGCGACGGTGTGGGGGGTCTCGGCGACGCCGATTCGCGAGTCGCTGCGGCGACTGGCCGGCGAAGGTCTCGTCACCTTGTTGCCCCAACGGGGCGCGCGCGTGTCGAACGTCGACGCGAAGCTGGCGGCCGACGTCTACGGCGTGCGTCTCGCCCTCGAGCCCATGGCGTTGCGCCAGTCGATGCTCGCCGCCGCGACCGACGACGACCGTTGGGCCCTCTTCGCCCGAGAGGTGCGCGAGGCGAGCGACCGGCTGCTGGCAGTGCACACGGTGCCGACCGACTTCTATCGCGCTCATCGTGCCTTCCACCGGACGTTGCTCTCGCGCTGTCCGAATCAGGTGCTGATCGGTCAGATCGAGCAATTGACCGACCGGGCGCGGTTGTTCCAGTTGCTCGGAGCCGCTCCGGCTCGGCGCAGCGACCATCGACTCGAGCACGCCTCGATTGCCGACGCGACCATCGCACGCGACGTCGACGCGGCGGTCGGGGCCCTCGTGTCGCACCTACTTCTCACGTTGTCGGTCATCGAAGGAATGGTCGTCTGACGGGGGAGATCCCTCGCAACGAAAGGAATCACATGTTCAGAATGGGAGCAATCGACGGACGCACGGTCGTCGAGGTCGACGGCGTGTTCCACGACGCGGCCAGGGTCGCCGGCGACGAGTCACTCGCGGACCCGATGGTGGCCGTGTCGCGATTCGCCGAGTTGTCGGCGGTGTCGGAGAAGGCGCGCGCCAACGGATCACCGGTCACCGGTGAACTCGGTGTGTGCGTGCCGAGACCGTCGAAGGTTTTCGGCATCGGCCTCAACTACAAATCCCACGCCAGCGAGTCCAAGATGGAACTTCCGCCGGCCCCGCTGACCTTCACCAAGTTCCCGAGCTGTCTGGTGGGCCCGACCGCCGACGTCGAACTCTCGGGCGACACGGTCGACTGGGAGGTGGAACTGGTCGTGGTCATCGGCCGAGGCGGTCGCCGTATCGCGCGTGACGCGGCGTGGGCGCACGTGGCGGGCATCACGCTCGGTCAGGACATCAGCGATCGCGTGGTTCAGACCACCGGAAAGCCGCCGCAGTTCAGCTTGGGCAAGAGCTTCGACACCTACGGTCCGATCGGTCCGGTGGTGGTGTCGGTCGACGGGTTCGCCGATCCCGACGACATCGGCTTGTGGTGTGACGTCAGCGGTGAGCGCATGCAGGAGGCCCGCTCGCGCGACCTGATCTTCGACGTGCCGTACCTGGTCTCGTACCTGTCCGGCATCTGCACGCTGGAAGCGGGCGACCTGATCTTCACCGGCACCCCCGACGGCGTGGGCATGGCCCGGGGACGTCTGTTGAAGGACGGCGACGTGATCGACAGCGGTGCCGAGGTGATCGGATCGTTGCGAAACCGTTGCGTGAAGCGCTGATGACGCTGCACCGACTGCAGGCGATCCGTCTCGGTGTCTCCGATCCGGTGGCCCAAGCCGATTTCTACGCTGAGATGGGGCTGACGACCGCCGACGGCTCGTTGTTCGACAGTCCCGACGGAGGCACGCAGATCGAGGTGTCCACGGCGCCGTTCCGACGTCTGCTCGGAGTCGATCTCGGCGTGGACGCCGAGGCCGATCTCGACTTGATCGCCGCGCGCCTCACCGCGGGCGGAGCCCGTCACGTTCGCGTCGACGGAGTGCTCTCCTGCGTGGAACCGCACACCATGATCGAGTTCCGCGTCCGGGTGCTTCCCCGCTTGAACCAAGTGGCTCCCGAGGGTTTCACCACCAATGCTCCGGGTCGCACCACTCGCCGCAACCGGCGCAGCCCCGGCGTTTTCCCGGGCGCGCGGTCGCCGCGTCGACTTGGTCACATCGTCGTGGGCACGCCGTCGTGGCAGGGCACGCGCGACTTCCTGCGCGATGCGCTCGGATTCAAGGTGAGTGACGAGTTCACCGGCATCATCGCGTTCCTACGCTGCAGCACCGATCACCACAACATCGCCGTCGTCAACGGCGAGGTGCCCTTCCTGCAGCACTACTCGTGGGAGTGCGACGACGTCGATCACGTGGGCCATCTGGCGACCAAGCTCCTGTCGGTCGACGAGGGGCGTCACACCTGGGGCTTCGGCCGACACTTCATCGGCTCGAACTTCATGTGGTACCTGCGCGATCCGTCGGGTTCGTTCGTCGAGTTCTACAGCGACATGGACCACGTGGACGACGACGAGGAATGGGACTCGACCGGACGCACGCCCGTCGGTCTCGAGAACGTCGGTCTGGCGTGGGGCCCTCGAATGCCGATGGAATTCATCGTGCCGACCGACATCGACGTCCTCAAGTCGGGTTGGGCCGCGCTGAGGTGACGAACGTGTCGCACGACGTCGCGATCATCGGTGCGGGTCCCGTGGGTTCGACTCTGGCCACGTTGCTCGCTCGCCACGGGCTCGACGTGGTCGTGCTCGAGCGCGACACCGACGTGTACGCGTTGCCCCGTGCGGCGCACTTCGACGCCGAGACCGCCCGAACCCTGCGCGAGGTCGGCGTCTGGCGTCCGGGGTCCGACTGGACGATCGATCAACGCGGAATGGACTTCCTGTCGGCCGAGGGCGAGTTGCTTCTGCGCATGACGGTGCCGGAGCGAGAGACCGGCGAAGTGACCGCGTCGAACATGTTCCACCAGCCGTCGATGGACCGGTCCCTGCGCGCGGCGGCGGTCGCGGCCGGAGCCGATCTGCGCACCGGGCACGAAGTGGTCGCGCTCGGTCACGACGACGACCGCGTGACCGTCGACTACGTCGTCGGGGATCGACGGCGATCGCTCGAAGCCGACTGGGTGGTGGGGTGTTGCGGCGCACGCTCGTTCGCCCGCCGCGAGATCGCCGTCGGTCACGACGATCTCGGGTTCGACGAGCCGTGGTTGGTGCTCGACCTGTTGGTCGAGGGAGCCAACCCCGATGACCCGCGCACCCTCCAGGTGTGCGACCCGAATCGCCCGTACACCGTGGTGCCGATGCCGCTGCCGCGGCGTCGATTCGAGTTCATGATGCTGCCGGGCGAGTCGAGCGAGCAGATGCTCGATCCGGCCATGATCGACCGTTTGCTCGCGCCACACTTTCCGAACGGGGGATTCTCGGTCGAGCGCGCCGCGGTGTACACGTTCCACGGCCTCATCGCAGACTGCTGGCGGGGAGGATCCAATCGGCGCGTGTTGCTCGCCGGTGACGCGGCCCACCAGATGCCGCCGTTCCTCGGTCAGGGAATGTGCAGTGGTGTCCGCGACGCGGCGAACCTGGCGTGGAAGTTGAGCGCGGTCTGCCGGGGTGGCGACCCGTCGCTGCTCGACACCTATCAATCCGAGCGGGCATCCCACGTGCGCGCCATCATCGAGGCCGCGGTCGGTTTCGGTCGCATCATCTGCACACTCGATCCCGAGGTGGCGCGTCAGCGCAACGAAGGCATGCTCGGGGCGCGGGCCAGCGGAGGTGGCGAAACCGGCGGAGCCCCGATGCCCGTGCTCGGGGGGTCCGACGCGCTGGGACCGGGTGGTGGTTTCGTGTCGAGCGACGGTGGCCACGGTGACGTCAGCCTCGACGAGACGCACCTCGGAAGATGGCTGATCGTGGCCGAGCCCCACGCGGCCGTTCCCGACGACCTCGTGACGCGACTCGACGCGGTGGTGGTGCGTGCCGACGTCGACGGCGTCGCCCGACGTCAGTTGGGGCGCTGTGCCGCCGACGTCGTGATCGTGCGACCCGATCGCATCGTGTTCGGCTGGGGCGAGGACGGACTGGTGGCGCTCGCCGACTTCGTGCGTCGCTTCCTCGCCTAGGGCAGGGTGGCCGCCAGCTTGGGGAGCACCTGCGGCCACGAGTTGCGCAGGCCGGGATGCAAGTCGTACGCCTCGATCTCCGACAGCGCGACCCAGCGAACCTCGTCGGATTCGTAGTTCGCCTCGTGGGCGCCGACCTCGCCGGTGACGTGGGCGATGACCGTGTCGTATCGCCAGTTGCCGTGATCGTCGGAGTAGAGGTCCTTGACCACCAGGTGCCGCACGTCGATGCCGACCTCCTCGTAGGCCTCGCGCACCGCGGCCTCGACCGAGTTCTCGGGGGAGTCGAGCGCACCGCCGGGGATGGCCCACGTGCCGCCACCGTGCGTCCAGGCGGCGCGCAGTTGGAGCAACACGTGCGGTTCGTCCCCGAGGTCGAAGCGCACCATCAACAGACCGGCCGCACCGTGAATTCCCCAGTGCCGGTTCCCGCACGTGCAGAACACCCAGCCGTCACCGTCGCGGAACCCCATGGGAGCAGGGTACTAGTGAACCGCGGCGGGCAACTCGTCGGTCGACGGTGCGGGAGACCAACGTTTGTCGCCGGCCAACGCGAGTCCGAGAACCACGAAGACGACGATGAGAATCGCGGTCGTGGTGTACGTGGTCCCGCGACCGAAGTGGTCGTAACTCCACCCGGCGACCGACGCCGCGACGCCACCCACCAGAGTCTGCACCCCGCCCAGCAGTCCCTGCGCCCCGGCTTGACGTTCCGGTGGTGCGGCCATGCCCACCGCGACGCCGGCACTCGTCACGGTGAGTCCGTCGTTCAGGATGTGCACGAAAAAGACCGCGAGCATGAGACCCGGCGTCGGCAGGAAACCGTAGAGAACCATGCAGATCGCCCCGACCGTCATGCCGACGGCTCCCGTGCGGTAGGGACCGGTGCGTTGGGCCAGGCGACCACCGAAGGGCCCGAGGAGCATCATCGGGATGGCGAAGAGGCTCACACCGAGATTCGCCATCCAGTCGGCGGCGTCGAGGTCCTCCATAAGAATCGCCCACAGCGCATCGAACGTGCCGATCATGACGAAGAGCGCGACTCCGAGCAGCACGGCCCCGGCCACCGCCGGGATGCGCAGGAGGTCGAAGGCGAAACGCTCGCTGGGTTGGTCGACGGACGCGGTTTCGGGCACCGACACCCGCGCCAACACCGCGGTCACGGTCACCACCGCGGCGCTGATGACGAGAAACGGCGACGCCAGCCCGAAGGGTCCGACGAGCAACGCCGACAGCATCGGACCGAGGGCGAATCCGGCGATGTCGACGCTCAACAGGCGACCCATGTTCCCGCCGAGATTGTCGGGATCGGACACGATGACGATCTTGCGCAGGGCCGGCATCGACATACCGCCCCCCACGCCCATCACCAGACGACCGAGGAGCAGTGCGACGAGACTCGTGCCGAAGGCCATCATCAGGCATCCGATCACCACCGTGGCGAACCCCACCATCATCAGGCGCTTGGCGTGACCGCGGTCGGCCAGTGGCGCCAGCGCGATCTGGCCGACGAAGGCCGAGAAGAAACCGATCGCGAGTACGAGACCGAGACCCGACTCGCTGATTCCGTACTCGTCGCGGTAGTCGTCGAGCATCGTGAACATGACGCCGTAGGTGGTCGACATGATGGCGGTCGCCAACTGAAGAGTGACGAGCAATCTGCGGATGGGCATGATCGCGTTCAGGCCGGGGCGTTGGCGGCGATGAGGGCGTCGAGTCGATCGGCGCTGGCCTCCTCGAGCGCGGAACAACCGTGAAGTACCTCGACCACGCGCGGGTCGGGGTGGCTCGACGCGATGCCCCGCCATGCGTTGGCGCCCTGACGCTCGGCGTTGGCCTGGATGCGGAGTTGATCCCAGATCGGATGGGGCGCGAACGCGTCGTAGTACGTGCGGGTGGCGTCGTCGAGGGGTGCGTGCAGAGCCTCGCGCAACGATTCGTCGAGCGCGAAGGCGCCCTCGATCCGGTCGGCGATCTCGTCCTCGGCGCGCGAGCACTCGAGAAGGACCGAAGCGTGCTCGGGGAGTTCTTCGGCCCACATGCGATATCGGGCGGCCGCACCGCGCTCGAGCAGGGCCAGGAACCGGGGACGGGTCTCGGCGGGGACACGCGAGATGTAGGGAGCCAACAACTCACCGAAGCGGGGGATCGACACCGATGTCACCCCCACAGACTAGGTGAAGCGGTTCGCGGATTATGGTTCGGACATGTCGTTCGACGTGCGCCCCCTCACCGGAGTGCTGGCCGCCGAGTTGATCGGAGCCGACCTCACCTCGCTCGACGACGACGAATTGGCCACGGTGCGGCGTCTCGCGTGTGATCACGAGGTGCTGGTGGTTCGGGACCAGTCGTTGACCCCGGCGACCCAATCGGAGTTCTCCGATCGGCTGGGCCCGAGCGGCGAGGTCCCCTTCGTCGGGACGATGACGGATCACCCGCAGGTGATCCGCGTGGTGAAGGAGGCCGACGAGGGCGCGGCTTTCAACTTCGGCGGGGCATGGCATTCCGACTTCTCGTTCCAGGCGCATCCTCCGTCGTTCACGATCTTGTCGGCGGTCGACCTGCCACCGTGGGGTGGTGACACGGTTTTCGCCTCCATGACCGCGGCGTGGCGGGCTCTCGGGCCGCAGATGCAGGAACGGTTGGCGGGCCTCGACGCCGTGCACACCGCTCGCGACGCCTATTCGCGTCGCATGCAACCGTTGCACTCGGGGATGCGCAACATGAGCATCGTGTGCGACGACACGGCCAACGTCGAGCGTGCGGACCCGCTGGTCACCACCCATCCCGAGACCGGCCGGACGGTGCTGTTCTTCAATCGCGCCTACGTTCGCGACCTGGTCGGCGTCGACCGCGACGAGGCGACCGACCTGCTCGAGTTCCTGCACCACCACACGACCGATGCCCGCTTCCAGTACCGACACCGGTGGCAGACCGGTGACGTGGTGATCTGGGACAACCGATCCACGCAGCACAACGCCATCAACGCCTACGCCGGCTTTCGTCGCGTGTTGCACCGCACGACGGTTCGGGGATCGACGCCGCGACGGTGAAATCGCGCTGCGGTTGGGGAGAGGGTTCGCCGCTGATGCGCGAATACCACGACACCGAATGGGGATTCCCCGTGGCCGACGACGAGAGGTTGTTCGAGAAGGTGTGTCTCGAGGGTTTCCAGAGTGGGCTGTCGTGGAAGACCGTGCTCGACAAGCGCGACGACTTCCGTCGCGTCTTTCACGGCTTCGACCCCGAACGGGTGGCCCGAATGGGTCCCCGCGACGTGACCAGACTCCTGGGTGACGCGACCATCATCCGCCATCGCGGCAAGATCGAATCCACGATCGCCAACGCCCGACGCTGCCTCGACCTCATCGCCGAGAAGGGTTCGCTGGGCCGGTACGTGTGGGACTTCGAGCCGCCGCGCCGCCGCCGCGCCCCGTCGGCCCGAACGGTGTCGACCTTGGTCACCTCGCCCGAATCGGTGGCCCTCTCGAAGGACCTCAAGAAGCGGGGCTGGACGTTCGTCGGCCCGACCACCATGTACGCCTTCATGCAATCGATGGGTCTCGTCAACGATCATCACGGCGGGTGCTTCGCATGGGAACCGGCCGAGGCGGCTCGAGAGAAGTTCCGTATTCGCTGACGGACCGTCGGTGATCTGGGAGAATGATCCCGTGAGTGACCAGATCGACACCCGGACCGCTTGGTTGAGCCCCGACATGCTGCGCCAGGTGCGCGCCAACGTGCCGCTCGTGTACGTGGACGCCATCCCGGTGCGCGTCGACAGCCACGGACGCGTGACCCAGGTGGGATTGTTGCTCCGGGTGGCCGCCGACGGGTCGATCAGCCGCATGCTGGTGTCGGGTCGGGTGCTCTATGGCGAGCGGGTGCGTGACGCGCTGGTTCGTCACCTGGAAAAGGACCTCGGACCGTTGGCTTTGCCGCGGGTGCCGCCGAATCCGGCCCCGTTCACGATCGCCGAGTACTTCCCCGATCCCGACGTCTCGGGTTTCACCGACCCCCGCCATCACGCGGTCAGCCTGGCCTACGTGGTGCCGGTGGACGGCGAGTGCACCCCGACACAAGAGGCCCTCGACCTGGCCTGGTTCTCGCCGGTCGAGGCCGCCAGTGCTCGGATCACCGCCGAGATGACCGGCGGGCAGGACCGACTGTTGCGCCTGGCGCTGGCCCACGTGGGTGAGTTGCCCTGATCGTTTCCGGCTGATCAGCCCCGTCGTTTCCTGACCCGTCGGCTCGGGCGGGCATCGCGGGCCGGGTGACTCTCGACGCTCCGCTCGCCGTCGAGGTCGATTCGGATGCCGTCGTTGTCGATGTCGCCGGGTTCTCCCGAGGCCTCCCACACCGCCGGCGTCTCCTCCTTGGGTCGGCGACCGAGGATCTTGTCGATGCCCAACATGCCGCTGGCGATCACCGCGCCGACGGACCCGTAGCGACGGCGGGCGCGGTCGATCATCTGAGCCTCGGAACCGTGGATCGGTCTGATCGGTTCGCCGTCGGGTTCGTCGCGAGGTTCGTCGTCGTTCATGACGTCCTCACCGTAGCCAAGCATCCCCGAAACACCCCGTCGGGCGGGTCTACATTTGCGATGTGACCGGTATGGGCGGAATCAGTCACATCGTCTCGACGATGCGCACTGCGCTGGTCGGTCGACCCACTCTGCGCTTCGATGCGATGGCGGCCATCGGCCCCGCTCCGCGCCCGGGCAGCATCGTCGAATCGGTCGAACGTTCCGGTCGTCGGGTCGAGGTTCGTTGGGACGACGGCATCGTGTTGTCGACCGATCTTCGTTTCACCGGTCAGTGGCACGTGTACCGACCGCATCAAGCGTGGCAACGGCGTACCTACGAGGCACGAGCGATCATCGAGGTCGACGGGTGGGTGGCGGTGTGCTTCAACGCGCCGTTGGTCGAGACGTTTCGCACGCCCGATCGCGCGCGGCACCCGCACAGCGGCGGTGTGGGTCCCGACATCTCACAGCGCCGTGCGAACCTGGTCGACATCACCCAGCGGCTCTTGTCCTACCGGCAGGGAGACACGTCGATCTCCGACGTGCTCGCCGATCAGAGCGTTCTGACCGGACTGGGCAACGTCGACCGGAGTGAGACGTTGTGGGCGGTCGGATTGAGCCCGTTCGCGCCGGTCGCCGAATTGTCGTACGAGGATTGTGCGGTGCTCGTCGAGGCGGCGGCCCGCATCGTGAAGTCGCGCGGACGCGACGACGGCGGCTACGAACACGCCGTGTACGCGCGGAATGGTCAGCGTTGTGGTCGGTGTCGCGGAACCATCGCGCACGGTGAGTGCGAGCTCCGCGGGCGGGCGCTCTATTGGTGCCCCGACTGCCAACAGAAACTCGATCGGCGCCTGATCCCCACCGAGTTGGTGGCCGACGACCACACGCCCACGCACCCGGCCGAGATCCTGTACCTGTCCGAGGCTCGGGCGGCGCGTCGCCGTCTGCGCATCGAGGACGATCTCACCGGATTCGGCTGAGTCGCGTCAGGCCCGGCCCAACACGCGGTCGACGACGATCTCGATCACCACGCGGTCCGGACGTTCCTTGGGTTGTCGATAGCGCTCCGCGTACGCCGCCACCGCTGTGGCGACCGATTTCGGCTCGTCGACGACCCGGGCGATCCCCTCGAGGGTGATCCAGCGACCTCCGTCGACCTGGCTCACCGCGGCACGACCACCGCGTCGGGCGTGGCCGGTCTTCACCGACGTCGCCCAGGTGATGACGCGCACCACGCCGCGCGAGGCGTCGTAGGTGAAGCCCACCGGAACGACGTGCGGGGAGCCGTCGGGGCGCAGGGTGGTGAGCGTGGCGAGATGCCGCTCGCGCACGAAGGCCAACATGTCGGGGGAGAGATCGGGGACGGACGCGTTCATGGTGTTCAGTGCGTCGAGATGGCGTCGAGCACGTTCATCTTGGCGGCACGACGCGCGGGCCCGATGGCGGCGACGACGCCGACCACGATCGAGGCGACGAGGATCGTGACGATCGTCGACACCGGCACGACCGTGGTGGTGATGAACGTGGAGGGCAGGGCCGTGGTGACGGCCAGTCCGAGCGGCACGCCCACCACGATCCCGAGCGTGGCACCGAACACCGCCACGATGATCGCTTCCCAGCGGATGCTCCGCTTCAGCATCCGTTTGCTCATTCCGACCGCGCGCAACAGACCGAATTCGCGGGTGCGCTCGAAGACGCTGAGCGCCATGGTGTTGGCGATCCCGAGCACCGCGATGGAAATCGAGATGATCAGCAGGCCGTAGATGATGGTGAGGAACTGGTTGAGTTGGTCCTCCTGGCTCTGCTGGAACTCGGCTTGGTCCTGCACCTCGGCGCTGGGGAAGTCGAGGGCCACCTTCT
>JBJTFY010000016.1:0-9880 GCA_046093625.1 Actinomycetota bacterium | reverse complement strand
GCCATCATCGCGTAGGCCGGCGGCATGAAGCAGCCGGTGGCCATGCCACCGATTGCCCGCGCCAGCACGAACACCCACAACGTCGAGCCGACGGAGAAGATCAGGTTCGCGGTGATCGCGAGCAAGGTGCCCACGACCAACAGTCGTTTGGCGTGTCCACGATCGGCGAACGGCGCGACGAGGACCATCATCGTGAACGACGCGAGAAACGCGGCCGCGGCGATGAAGCCGAGCCCGGCGTCGGTGAAGCCGTATTCGTCCTGCAGGTTTCCCATGAGGGCGAACACCAGGCTGTTGCTGGCCGCCAGGATGAACGCCGATCCGAGGAGGATGCGTTGGGTGACGCGTGACGAGGACATGGCGTGAGGGTGGAAAGGGTGTCTCAGCGCGTCGACGACACGATGGCGTCGCTCAGGCTACGCCACGCCACGAGGGCCTCGGCGGACCACTCGTCGAAGTCACGATCGGTGAGTGCGACCACGCCGGTGGCGATGTCGGGGTCGACCCACATCATCGTGCCCGAGCCTCCGAAGTGTCCGAAGGTTCGCGGCGAATTCGTCGTGCCGGTCCAATGCGGTTGCTTGTCGCCGCGGATCTCCGCACCGACTCCCCAGGGGTTGGGGTCGTACGAACCGAGTCCCGGAATGACTCCGGCGAGCGTGGGAAACTGCGGTGTGGACACGTTGGCCGCGGTCTCGATCGTCACGAGACGCGGATTCATGAGTTCGCCGACGAAGAGCGTCATGTCGGCGACGGTGCTGAACATCCCGTAGGCGGGTGACGAGCGCAACGACGTCGACGCCATGCCGAGCGGCTCGAATATCGCCTCGCGCACGTAGTCCCCGAACCCGATGCCGGTGCGTTCGGCCACGTGTTCGGCCGCCTTTTCGATGCCGGTGTTCGAATAGACGCGACGCTTGGCGACGCCCATGATCGTGTTCTTGGTGTCGAATCCGTACCCGGCGGCGTGGGCCAGACAATGACGCAGGGTGGCGCCGGGCGGTCCGACCGGATCGTCGAGGCGTACTGATCCCTCCTCCATGGCGACGAGACACGCCCAGGCCGTGACGACCTTGGAGATACTGGCGAGACGGAAGACCCGCGTGATGTCGCCGTGGGTGGACGTGCCGTCCCGACGCACGACGGCCGCCGCCGCGTGGGGTACGGGCCAATCGTCGACGACCGCGAGCGGGGTCATCGATCAGGCGAAGCCGGACGAGCGGATGAGCTCGGCCACGCCGAAGGCCAGGTCGAGTCCTTGGCGCGCGTTCAACCGCGGGTCGCACACCGTCTGGTAGCGATCGTCGAGATCGGCATCGGTGAGGTCGTCGGCTCCTCCGAGACACTCGGTCACGTTGTCGCCGGTGAGTTCGACGTGGATACCGCCCGGCCACGTGCCCTCGATGCGGTGGGCGTTCACGAACCCGGCGATCTCGCGGATGATGTCGTCGAAGTGACGGGTCTTGCGACCGCCGACCGAGGTGAAGGTGTTGCCGTGCATCGGGTCGCACGCCCACACCACCGGGTGCCCGGCGTCGCGCACCGCGCGCAACAACGGACGCAACGCGTCCTCGGCCTTGTCGGCACCCATGCGGCTGATCAAGGTGAGGCGTCCGGGCACGCGTGCCGGGTTGAGCGCCTGGCACAGTTCGAGCACGAACTCCACGGTGGTGGAGGGACCGATCTTGCAGCCGAGCGGGTTGCCCACGCCACGCAGGAACTCGACGTGCGCGCCATCGAGTTGTCGGGTGCGCTCGCCGATCCAGAGCATGTGGGCCGAGCAGTCGTACCACTGCCCGGTCAAGGAGTCCTGACGGGTCAACGCCTCCTCGTAGCCGAGCAGCAGCGCCTCGTGACTCGTGTACACGTCGGCCTCGTGCAGCGCCGCGGTGTTCTCGGTGTCGACGCCGCAGGCTCGCATGAAGCGCAAGGCGCGCTCGATCTCGGTCGCCAGTTGCGCGTAACGCTGACCCTCGGGGCTCGAGCCGACGAACTCCTGATTCCAGGCGTGCACCCGCGACAGGTCGGCGAAGCCGCCCTTGACGAAGGCGCGCACGAGGTTCAACGTGGACGCCGACTGGTGGTACGCCTGCACGAGCCGCTCGGGGTCGGGGACGCGGGCCGACTCGTTCGGTGCGGGGTCGTTGACGATGTGGCCCCGGAACGACGGGATCTCGAGGTCGCCCACCTTCTCGGTGTCGCAGCTGCGCGGCTTGGCGATGTGGCCGGCCATGCGCCCGACGTTGATGGTGGGCACGCCGAGGCTGTAGGTCAGCACGACCGCCATCTGCAGGATGACGCGCAACTTTTCGCGGATGTTGTTGGCCGAGAAGTCGTCGAAACTCTCGGCGCAGTCGCCGGCTTGCAGGAGAAACGCGTTCCCCGCGCACACCTGGGCCAATCCGGCCTGAAGCGAACGGGCCTCACCGGCGAACACGAGCGGGGGATACGAGGCGATCTGCTTCAAGGACCGGTCGAGAGCGCCCTGGTCGGGCCACTTCGGCTGCTGCGCGGCGGGGAAGGTCTGCCACGACGACGGAGTCCAAGCGGGGGCCATGAAAAAAGCCTAACGACCCGAGGCGGAAAGCCGTCGGGTCGTTTTGGCAGTGCTCGTGGGCGTTGTCAGGCGACGAAGATGTCCTCGGCCTCTTCCTTCAGACCGGCCACGGCGCGCGACACCAGACGGCGCGCGGCCTCGGCGGTGACGCCCAACTTCTCGCCGACTTCGCGGAAGCTCTTGCGCTCGCCGTCGATGAGTCCGAAGCGCGCCTCGACGGCGTAACGGGCCCGTGCGTCGAGCGTGTCGAGCAACTGGTTCAGCTGGTCGGTCTCGCCCTGGGCGATGATGTGGTCCTCGGGAGTGGGGTCGCCGTTGGCCATGAGGTCGCCGAGGGTCGCGTCGCCGTCGTCGCCGATGGTCTTGTCGAGCGACACCGGAGTGGTGAGGCGATGCAGTTCGGCATTGTTCATGTCGAGGGTCTCGCCGTCGCCGCTCGCCTGACGCAAGGCGGCACGCAGGCTCGCCGAACGATCGCCGGGGATGCGGATGAGGCTGGCCTTCTGGTCGAGGGCCCGACCGATGGCCTGTCGGATCCAGAACGTGGCGTAGGTCGAGAACTTGAATCCACGGCGCCAGTCGAACTTGTCGACGGCGTGCTCGAGTCCGAGGTTGCCCTCCTGAATGAGGTCGAGCAGATCCATGCCCTGGGGCAGGGGATAGCGGCGGGCGATCGACACCACGAGGCGAAGGTTGGCCCGGATGAAGCGGTCCTTGGCCTTGGCGGCCTCACGGATGTCGCGCTTTACCGCCGCGGTCTTCTCGCCGGCGGCTTGCTTGGCCGCGGCCTCGCGACCCTTTTCGATGGCGCGCGAGAGCACTCGCTCGTCTTCGGCGGTGAGCAAGGGGACCTTGCCGATGTCGTTCAGGTAGATACCGATGGAGTCGTTCATTTTTCTCGTTCTCAACTGTTCTGTGGCTCGAAACTTTCCAGCGACGCACGGGCACGCGCGGCGATGGTGTGGGGTTTGTCGGCTTGGCTCCGTGGCGATCGGGGGGACCGACGGTTTCGGGCCTGGGGGGGCCGAATGGAGACCAATAAGTTAGCACCGGGAGGGGGGTTGGGCAACACCGGATTTGCCCGGCGATGTGAGGAACGACGGGGGTGTCGGTCCGTGTGTGGTCTTTCGGGAGTCGAACCGGTCAACTTGAGGAATTCTTGAGACTTTTTCGACCGGTTCGCCGCCCACTGTTCAGTCGCCGCACCCCCATAGACTGCCGCCGGTGTCCTCCCCGTCCGCCCCGTCTCAGACAGCAAAAGCCCTGCGTATCGGGCTTTTCGGTGGCACCTTTGACCCGCCCCATGTGGGGCACCTGGTCACGGCGGTCAACGTGCGACACGCCCTCGACCTCGATTGGGTCATCTTGATGGTCGCCAACGTGCCGTGGCAGAAGCAGGGGTCGCGGGTGATCACCCCGGTCGCCGACCGGCTGGCCATGGTCGAAGCCGCGGTGGCGCCGGTGCCCGGATTGGTGGCCGGACGCACCGAGATCGACCGTGGGGGCCCGAGTTTCACCGCCGACACCTTGGCCGATCTGGCCGTGGCCCATCCGGGGGCCGAACTCTTCACGATCGTCGGAGACGACGCCGCGGCCGGACTTCCGACCTGGGAGCGCTTCCACGACGTGCTCGACCGATCGCGGATCGTCGTCGTCGACCGACCCGGCGCCCCGGTGACCTTGCCGGCCGGCATCGATTGGTTGCGGGTCGAGGTGCCCCGGCTCGAGGTCTCGAGCACCGATCTTCGTTCGCGCTTCGTCGACGGTCGGCCGCTCGACTACCTCGTTCCCCGCGACGTGCTCACCACGATTCGTGATCGTGGTTTGTACGGGGCGTTCGCCGAGGTCGCGCGATGACCGGTTTGCGCGAGATGCGCCGTCGCCGCACGCGCGTGGTGTTGGGGGCCTCGCTCGGAGCGCTGCTGTTGCTCCCGGTGTCGGTCGTCGTCGCATGGCGCGCCATCCGGGATTCCAAGGCCGCCGAGGCCGTTGTGAGCATCCCGATGCGCACCTTGCCGCTCACTCCGACCGCGGTCATCGGGGTCACCGACGAGCAGAACTTCCTCGCGTCCTTGGCCGTGGTGGCCCTGGCCCCCGATGGTGCGGGTGGAACGGTGATCCTGCTCCCGGTGGGGTCCTCGGTCGGTGGCCAACCCGAGGGCGAGCCCAAGCGACTCGCCGATGTGTACGGAAGCGACGGAGCCGAGGCCCTGAAGAAAGCCGTCGAGGACATCAGCAACAGTCAGATCGACCTGGTGTCGGTCAGCGGAGTCGACGGTGTCGCCGAGTTGATCGCCCGGGCCGGAACGCTGGCACCGACGTTCGCCGCCGACGTCACCGACACCGAGAACGACAACACGCGCGTGGTCGCCGTTGCCGGTGCGAACAGCTTCACTCCGATCGACGCCTCGGCCGTGTTGGCCGCGCGGGACGCCAGCCAGAACGAGGAATCGCGGTTCTCGTCCGTCAAGGCCCTCTGGGAGTCAGTGGCCGCCGCGGTCGGGGACGGTGCGCTCGGGGCCGTGCCGGCGACCGTCGTTCCCGACGGCGGCGCTCAGACCCCCGTCGACGTGCCCGCATTCATGTCGGCCCTCCTCGCCGGTCCGATTCGGGTGTGGCAGATCGGCGGGCAGCGCATCAGCGACGCCGAGAAGAACCCCAAGGACATCGACGTCTACGGCTACAACGTCGGTGAGTTGATCATGGTCATGGCCAGTGCGGCGCCGAGTGCGATGGTCCCGGTGTACCCGACTCTCAGCGTTCAGATCGACAGTCCCTATCCGGACGCGGCCGTGATCCAGGAGTCCGTCTTCCGGATGCTCTACATGGGCACCAACGTCATCCTGGTGCGGGCCGTCGACGAGACCCCTCCGGCGGTGACCACCATGTATTACGAGGAAGAGATCGAACGAACCATGGCCCAGCCCTTGACCACCTTGTTCGGCGACATCGAATTCGAGAAGGCGACCGAGGGCGTCGAAGGCGTCGACGTGCGATTGGTTCTCGGGGCGAACTTCATCGAGTTCATGCGAACCGAGCCATTGGGTGGCACGGCGCCGACCGACGAGACGACGACCCCGTGACGGCGGCGGACATCTCGACGGAGTTGGCCGTCGTGGCGGCCCGGGCCGCCGACGACAAGCAGGGGACCGACACCATCGTTCTGGCGGTGGGTCAGGTGCTCACCATCACCGAGTATTTCGTGATCACTGGGGCCCCGAATCGTCGCCTCGTGCGCGCGGTGGCCGACGAGGTCGAGCAAGCGGTGCGCGCGGCATGCGGCCGTTCACCCGGCCGCACCGAGGGCCATCGCGAGCAGCAATGGGTCCTGCTCGATTACGGCGACGTGGTGGTCCATGTCTTCCTCGAGGAGATGCGCCAGTTCTACGAGATCGAGCGCCTCTACAAGGACGCTCCGCGCCTCGATTGGCGGGCCTGACCCCGCGTTTGGGGACCGCACTTGTGGGCGGTATCGTTTCCCACACCCGTAACGGGGCTATAGCTCAGTTGGCAGAGCGCTTCCATGGCATGGAAGAGGTCAAGGGTTCAATTCCCTTTAGCTCCACGAAGGACGACCGATGAGGTCCGTCGTCACGAGGCGGCTTTGTCGCCCGATTTGGCCTGGCGCGAACGGCTGACGATTGCACCGGCGACCGCGATGAGTCCGACGCCCAGCACGATGATCGCGATGGTCATGCCGTTCCCACCCTCGTCGCCATCGCCATCGGACTCTTCGTCCTCGACGGCGACCGCCGTCAGCGGTGCTTCGGTGGACTCGCTCATGACGACGGTGACGTCGGTTGCCACAGGAGTGACCGCGCTCGCGTCGATGTCGACGTCGACCGAGGCCGTCGGGCCGTAGACGCAGTTGCCGGTTCCCTCACCGATGCAGGGGCCGTTGCCGGCACGAACCGAGATACGCGACGGACCGTCGCCGGAGGTGTCGTCGGCGATCGTGATGGTCGCGGTGGTCTCCGTTCCGGGAACCCAGATACCCCAGCCGCCCGTCGGCACGCCGGTCTCCATGTCGACCCAGCCGACGTCCCACATGGCGACGTCGCTGATTCCGGCGGGAATTTCCCAGGTGATGGTGACGACGTTCCCGTTCACCGACGCCTGAAGGTTCTCCGGCGGAACGAAATTCGGGGGAGTGGCCGCCGAGGCGGCAGTCGCCAACGAGCTGGCGGCCACGACGGCGATCGCGGCAGCGACCAGGTTCCTCGTGAATCGGAAGTTTCGGGCCATGGTGACTCCTTGGGTGAAGTGTGCGTGATGCACGTCGCGGACCTTACCCCACGATGGTCCGGGTTTCGTTCACCTAGCGCATCGAGGTGAGCGAGTAACTGTTCTGGAATTCGTCCTGCAACACGCGGGCCTTGGTGGTCATGGTGTCGACGATGAGGTCCGCGTCGATCACCTCCACCGAATAGGTCCAACCGTCGGGCAAGGTCAGTCGGTCGCCGAGAGTCGACAGCGACGCCTCGTCGACGGTCGGATCGACTTGCAGGCTGTACGCCTGCATCACGTAACGATTGCCCTCCGGATCGGTGAGGAAGTACTCGGTGGACCCCGCCGCGAACGTGAACACCGAGCGCCGGTCGACTTCCTGCCAGGTGTAGGGGCGTCCGACCGTGCTGGGATCGGAGATGTCGACGACGGCGAGACGGTTCATCTCGAGGTTTCCGAAAGTGATTCGTTCCGACTCGTCGATGTCGGTCTTGACGACCGAATCCACCAGCCACACGCGTGGACCGTTGCGCAGCACGATCAAGGCGTCCATCTCGGCGGCCAGTGGGGCGGTGTCGAGTGCCTCCCAGTCGGCCTGCGGGCAGTAACTGCGGCCCTGAGTGCCGTACACGGTCGCCTGGATTCCGGACTCGGTGGTGCGCAGGAAGAGCAACTCGCAGTACCGACTCCCGCGCACCATCGGAAAGGCGGGCTCGGCGACGGTGGTGGTGGGCTCGACGGTGGTGGTGGACTCGACGAGTGCGGTGCTGTCTGGAACGATGGTGGCAGGTTCCGATGTCGGGCCGCTCGACGAACACGAGGCGAGTACCGCTGCGAGCAAGAGCGAACTGACGAGTCGGCGGGTGCGGTGCGCATTCATGTAAGGCGACTCTACTGTCAGTAGTAGTGTCAAAACAAGGAAGGAGGCGAGATGACCGATTGGACCGAACTGACCGCACGGGCGTCGTTCGCCTCGCATCGATTGATCGGCTGGATCTACTGGGACCCGCGGGCCATCGAGTTGTACACCGCTCTCGGCGTGCCGAACGGTCTCGGCTACTACGCGGCCAGTCGCGCGGCCCCACTGTTGCCCGCGGGTCCGCAGCCGGTGGCGGCCGCCTTCTATTCGATACATCCGGGCTTCCTGAAGTTCGCCATCGAGACCGCGCTGGCCCACACCACGTGGGAACAGATCTTCGATGCGCGCAACACGGCGGTTGGTGAGGGGTTGCGTCGTCACGTCCCCGAGATCGTCGACGAACTCTCGGCGATGGCGCCGGCATTGTGGGACGTGGCCGACGATCTGCCCGAATCGGGGCGGGTCTGCTTCGCGGCCCATCGACAGGCGCCGCGCCCCGACGACGAGTTGGTGTCGGCGTGGCTGGCGGTCAACTGCATCCGCGAATGGCGTGGCGACACGCATTTCGCCATCCTCACGAGCGAGGACATCTCCCGCGTTCAGGCCGGGATCCTGCACGACGCTCACCTGAACTACGGCGGTTGGATCGCCCAGAGTCGCGGGGCCGACGAGGCCGCGCTCGCCGAAGCCTTCGCCGATCTCGAGAATCGTGGTCTCGCCGACGGTGGGGTGGTCAACGATGCCGGATTGGCGGTTCGACAGTTGATCGAGGACCGCACCGACGAATTGTGCGCGCGCGCCTGGAAGGCCCTCGGCGCGAGCCGAACGCACCAGTTCCTGGATCTGATCGAACCGATCGGTGAGAGACTTCTGCGACGTATCGACGAAACCGCCGGCCCGAACTGGATGCCGGCGGCTCGCGAGCGTCGGCCGTGACGTCGGAGTTGGTCGGATCGAGATCGGAGAGAGCGCCATGGGGGCGAACATGGAAAACGTGATCGAAGTCGACCGTCGGGCGGTCACCAACAGCCGCGTGGCGAGCTACGTCGAGGCGCCGCTGACCGAAGGAGAGGTGCGCTTCGCGGTCGAGCGATTCGCCCTGACCACCAACAACATCACCTACGCGGTGTTCGGCGACGGAATGCGCTACTGGGACTTCTTCCCGGTGCCCGAGTCGCCCGAATCATGGGGTCGCGTGCCGGTGTGGGGGTTCGCCCGCGCGGTGGAGAGCCGTTGCGGGTCGGTGCCGGTCGGCACGCGCGTGTACGGGTACCTGCCCATGTCGACCACCTTGGTGATGACTCCCGGACGTGTCGACGCCTCGGGGTTCATCGACACCGCGGCACACCGTCAGCCGATGGCCACGGCGTACAACCGCTACACGAACGCCACCCACGACTCCGCCGACGTGGCGGCGTTGGACGCCCATCGCATGGTGTTGTGGCCGCTCTTCATGACCTCGTTCATGATCGACGATTTCGTCGGCGCCGGATCGGACACCGCCCCCGAGTTCTTCGGAGCCTCGGTGGGGGTCATCTCGAGCGCGTCGAGCAAGACCTCGATCGCCGCCGCTCATCTGATGAAACTGCGCGCCGGGGTGACGGTGGTGGGGCTGACCTCGGGCTCGAACGCCGCATTCGTGGAGTCCCTCGGTTGCTACGACCGGGTAGTGGCGTACGGCGAGGAGTCGTCGCTGCCCCCGGGGCCCGCGGTGTACGTCGACATCGCCGGGAACCGCGCGGTGACCCAGGCGGTGCATGCGCGATACGGAGGCGACCTGACGCTCAGCCTGATCGTGGGCGGGACGCACTGGAACAACGAGGACGCGGTCGGGCCGGGCGGCATGGTGGGTCCGAAACCCGAATTCTTCTTCGCGCCCAGCCAGATCGCGCGGCGCACGAAAGAGTGGGGGCGCGACGGTCTCGAGGCTCGCGTGGATGCGGCCTGGCGTCGGTTCGCGACCTGGAGCGACGGCTGGTTGTCGTACCGCGAGTCGGTGGGACCAGAGGCCGTCAAGGCGCTCTACGACACCATGGTCACCGGGGTCGTCGACCCGCGAGTGGGCCACATCTGCCGCCTGGTGTGAGGCCCGGAAATGCGGAACGGGGGCCGACCCAGTGGGCCGACCCCCGTCCGTCGAGGTGATGAAACTGTTGGGCTGTTGGCCGTCAGGCCCGCAGACCCTTCTGGATCGCGCCGAACACGGCGTCCTTGAGCGGGATCATGCCGGCGATGAT
>JBJTFY010000015.1:0-5175 GCA_046093625.1 Actinomycetota bacterium | reverse complement strand
GTGGTGGCCGCCGCGAATGCGACGGTCACCGCACCCGCCGCCGTGAGCCTCGACGATTTACTCAAGACGATCGTCCCCCGTGGTTTCTTCGTTCCGGTCACCCCTGGTACCCGCTTCGTCACGGTCGGTGGGGCGATCGCGAGCGACATTCACGGCAAGAACCACCACGCCGAGGGGTCGTTCGGCAACCACGTGACCCGACTGTCGCTGTTGCTGGCCGACGGCACCGTGCGCGAACTGACCCCCGACGGTGCCGATTCCGACGTCTTCTGGGCGACGATCGGTGGCATGGGCCTGACCGGAATCGTGCTCGACGCCACCTTCAAGGTGATTCCCATCGAGACGAGTCGGTGCGTCGTCGAGACCACGCGCTGCGACGATCTCGACTCGTTGCTGTCGGCCATGTGCACCGGTGACGAGTTGCACCGTTACTCGGTGTCGTGGGTCGACTTGCTCGCCACCGGTCGCTCGTTCGGGCGCGGGGTGTTGTGGCGCGGCGACCACGCACGACTCGACCAACTCGACTCGAAGGAGGCGGGCGACCCGCTCGCGTACCGGCCCCGCCATCTGGCGTCCGTTCCGCCGGTGATCCCGGCCCCCGGTCTCGTGAACCGCCTGTCGTCGCGGGCGTTCAACGAACTGTGGCTGCGCAAGGAACCGCGGCACAAGAGCGGTCAGATCAAGACGATTCCCGGATATTTCCACCCGCTCGATTCGGTCGGCGACTGGAATCGCCTCTACGGACCGCGCGGTTTCATCCAGTACCAATTCGTGGTGCCCTTCGAGCGCGAGGACGCGTTGCGAAAGGTGATCGAGTTGGTGGTGGCCTCCGGTTTGTCCAGTCCGCTCGTCGTGCTGAAGCGTTTCGGTGCGGCCAACGCCGCGCCGCTCAGTTTTCCCATGCCGGGATGGACCTTGACCGTCGACATGCCGGCCGGCGCCGCCGACCTGCCGGCACTGTGTCATCGGCTCGACGAGATCGTTCTGGCCGCCGGCGGTCGGCACTATCTCGCCAAGGACGCCCACACGTCGCCGCGCTCGATCGCGCTGGGGTACCCGCGACTCGGTGAGTGGCGTCGGGTGCGCGACGGGTCGACCCGGAGCGCGTGTGGCAGAGCGATCTGGCGCGACGCCTCGCGCTCGTGGACTGAAGGAGCACCATGGAGAACGCGTTCGGAGAGCCGCAGAACATCGTCGTGCTCGGCGGCATGAGCGAGATCGGTCTGGCCATGGCGCGCCGTCTCGTCTCGCCGGCGACGAAGTCGGTCGTGCTCGCCTGTCGTCGTCCCGACGAGGCGGCGACGTCGGTGGAAGCGTTGTCACGACCCGGACTCCTGGTCGAGGCCGTGGCCTTCGACGCGGCCGACACCGACTCGCACGCCGCGTTCGTCGACCAGACGACGAAGCGTCACGGCGATCCCGACGTGGTCATCGTGGCCTTCGGACAATTGGGCGATCAGGCGGTCTTCGACGACCGTCCGGAGGAGGCGGTGCGGGTCGCCCACGTCAACTACACCGGCGCCGTTTCGATCTCGCTCCACGTGGCGCGGCAACTTCGCCGACAAGGACACGGACGATTGGTGATCGTGTCGAGCGTGGCCGGCGAGCGCGTGCGCAAGGCGAACTTCGTGTACGGGTCGACGAAAGCGGGCATCGACTGGTTCGCACAAGGACTGTCGGACTCGCTCGAGGGCACGGGAGCCGCGGTGCTGATTGTGCGTCCTGGTTTCGTGCATTCGGCGATGACCGCCGGGATGAAGGCGGCGCCGTTCGCCACCACCCCCGACACCGTCGCCGACTCCACCGTGAAGGCCCTGCGGGCCGGTCGTCGGATCGTTTGGACCCCGGGCATCCTGCGCTGGGTGTTCGCGGCCTTGCGCCACCTGCCCGGACCGGTGTGGCGGCGGTTGCCGCTCGGTTGAACGAGCGTCAACCGGTCTCGATGACGCTGGTGTCGATGTCGGCGTAGTCCGCATCGAAACGACCCCGACACGTCGGCGTGCAGGTGCCGTCGGGGCGCGGTGGAACCGGCACGCGTACCTCGACCGCGTAGTCGTAACGGGGCTCGTAGGGCGCGTCGTAGGGCCCGATGCCGTCACCGGTCGCGCATCGTTGGTAGAGCCGGACGAGATCGTGTTGGTAGGAACCCCGCAGGCAGAAGTCGTCCTCGACGACGCGGTTGGGTTCGTCCGGTCCGAACACGACCGAGTCGTTCGGTTCGATCCAGCCGGCCCAGAAGCGGGTCAGAACGAGCCAGTCGGCCGAGCGAACGTCGGCGGCGAGACGTGAACCCTCCGCGTTTGCGATTCCGGGGTCCATCTCGATGAAGTACGTCGCCGGGTCGAGTTCGGGGAAGAGATGGTAGAAGAACGCGTCGCTGTAGACGGTCGAACGCAGGTCGACGGGACCCACGAACAGGCGCTCGCCGGGTCGCGACAGACGGTCGAGGTCGGCGATCACCGCGCGCGAGGCGAGGTACGGGCGTTCGTCGCCGAGATAGAAGTTCCGACCGTTACGTGACACCTCGAACTCCGGAGCCACTCCTCGGATGCTGTCGGACGCCAGTGCGACCCACGTGCGCGCGGTGTACGACGGCGTGACGACCAAGACGAGCACGGCCATGACGAACGCGGCGACGAGTCGCCTCACCACGGGCTGCGAACCGGGACGCCGCAACCGAACGAATTCGACGACGGCCGGGATCATGAACGGCCAGGGCACGGCCGCGACCCACAGGAGGTGGGCGCTGTCGGGTCGCTGGATCGCCTGGGGGAGGAGTCCGACCGACAACGCCCCGACGACGATCAGCACCAGCGCACGCGATCGAGCGGCCGGGTCCGCGTGAACACGACGTCGCAGGAGGCCGACGGCCAGAACGAACACGGCCGACACCGGGAGCAGGAAGAACCACACGAACAACTGCTTGGATTCCGCGACGTGCGGCAGGGGCCAGGAGGGGGCGACCTTCTCGGCGATGATCTGCAACGCGCCGTCGAGATGCGACCAGGACGGGGGACGGGGAAGTGCGCGCCCGGCCCGCAGGTCGACGACGGGCTCGATGATCATCCCGCGGATCACGCGTCCGGGTCCGGCCTGGACGAGGTGGACCCACAAGGAGGTGGCACCGACGACGAGGCCGACGACGGTTGCTCCACGACGGCGCCACGTGGCCCGCGCCACGCTGATACCGAGAACGAGTGCGACCGCGATCACCATGTCGGGTCGGAAGGTCAGTGCGAGGCCCCCGACGAGGCCGGCCACGAGATGGTCGCGACGCCGACCACGATGCATCGCCCGCAGTGCGAGCACCGTGCACCAAGCGGACAGACCGAGTCCGCCGCTCCAGGCCAGGGCCTGCAAGCCGATGGGTGTGAGCACGAACAACGACGCGACCATTCCGACGCTGGTCGCGATCCGTCGTCCCCATGGTCGGGCCAGGGCGTAGAGGGCCGTGATGGTGAGCAGGTGTTGAAACAGTCCGAACATCCGCTCGGAGGTGAGCGTCGTTCCGAACGCCGCGAACCACCCGGCCAGTGCGTGCAATGAACCGGGTCCGTAGAGGTGCAGGAAGTCGACGTTGGCGATGTCTCCCTTGGCGACGCGTTCGGGGAAGACGAGCATGAAGCCCTCCTCCATGGTCGCCCCCACGCCCCGCAGGAGCGCCGGGAGGGCCACGAGCACGGGAGCCGAGATCGCGGCGACGGCGGCCCACGACCGCCGAGACGACCACCGAAGAGCCAGTCGCGGACGGGCCGCGGCGCCGGTGACGAAGGTGGCGGGGGTCGGCTCAGGGGGATCGACGTGCGTGGACGGGAAGCGACGGCGGAGCCGATCGACGACGGGCACGACTCCGAGAGCGGCCAGGACGCACAGCAACGGTTCCGCCGGCACTCGGAAGCGGGTGGTGCCGTACGCGTACGCCGCGGTGAGAGTGACGCTGATGAAGATCGCGGCGAGCGGGACGAGGGTCGTGCGGCGACGGCGCAATGACACCACCCCGACGGCCGACATGGCCGCCAGCCCGTAGTACATGAAGAGTCCGAGGCGGGCGGCTTGTTTGTCGCGGCCCTCGATGGGTGCGAACTCGACGTTCTGCAGAGGACGGAAGAGTTCCCATTGTCGCGCCACACGGGCGGCGACCACCTTGGGCAGCTCGGAGGCGTGTTCGCGGGCGTAGTCGAATCCCACCTGTCGCCAGAAGAGCGCCTTGTCGGCCTCGTCGCCGGTGGCGTCGATCCCCGCGGCGCGCAAATCTTCTTGGCACGCGAAGGACCAGAAGCCGAGGAACTTGCCCGAGTAGGTGGCGTCGCAGTTCGCGTACACGAAGAGTTCGTTGCCGTTCGTCGACAAGGGCACCGAGGACTCGAAGGATCGTTCGTTGCGCAACGACCACGGCGCGAGAACGACGATGCAGGCGAGCGCCGCCCAGGCGATGTGGACGATGCGACGCCGGATCGGTAGGTCGCGGCGCCGGGCGACGAGAGGCACGATCAGCAGAACCGACAACAGCAGTCCTTCGCCCCGGGTGAGGGCGGCGAGCCCGG
This sequence comes from Actinomycetota bacterium, assembly GCA_046093625.1. Classification (GTDB taxonomy): domain Bacteria; phylum Actinomycetota; class Acidimicrobiia; order Acidimicrobiales; family Ilumatobacteraceae; genus Casp-actino8. The sequence continues at coordinate 631 of JBJTFY010000015.1, read as the reverse complement.
TGAGTGCTCCCATGGCGACGGCCCAGCGTCGGGCCGGCGTGGACGACCAGCGATACGCGCACACCACGACGAGCATCGTGCACAACGCCATGAGGCCCTCGGGGAAGAGCACGCCGTCGACGATCCATAGGTTGGGGTACACGGCGCCCAGAACCATCGCGATGATCGCGACCCGATCCCGCGACGAGGCGGGGGCCAGCATCCGGGTGAGCAGTCCGATGGCCAACACGACCCCGGTTCCGATAACGAGCGAGAGCATCTTGTGGTCGAAGAACGTGGTTCCCCCGAAACGCGACGAGAAGGACAACACGACGGGATAGAGGGGTCCGTGCAGGGCGCTCGCGATCCATCGTTGGTGCGCGATGAAGTTCAGGGGTTCGGGAAAGCCGAGCCCGTTGGCGAGCAGGTTGGCGGTCGAATGGTAGAAGAGCGGGTCGCCGGCATCGGTTCGAGTCGGCGCCACGGTGAGAAGCGTGAACAATCGCACGGAGAACGCCAGACCGAGCGCGGCCGAGCGGTCAGCAGGCCGTGGTGGCGCCGCAGGTCCTCCTGATCGCGGCGCCAGTCGGAGCGCGAGAAGCGGATCCCCGCCATGGTCAGGGGCCCGCCAGACACTCGAGCTGTGCTTCCA
>JBJTFY010000014.1:0-8770 GCA_046093625.1 Actinomycetota bacterium | reverse complement strand
GCAGGCTGACCAGCAGGTTCACACCCGGCGGGGCGTCCCAACGCCGGTCGAGGCGCCCGCGACCGGCACGTTGATGGTCGGCCACCAGCAGCAAACGGTCGGGGGCGCCGGCTCGACCAGCGCGCCACAGATCGTCGTTCGTGCTCCCGGTGGAGGCGGTCCAGCGCACCTTCCAACCCGCGCTGACGATCGCCGGCGACCCGAAAACGGGGTCCGGATGCACCTCGCCGGGCAGGTCGGCACCGTCAAAGGTGGCAATTGGGGTGTCCATCAGACCAACATTGTCACTTGTGCCCCTTAAACCACTGACAAAGATCCTGATTGCCAACCGCGGGGAGATCGCCGTTCGCGTGATCCGAGCCGCCCGCGAGATGGGGATCGCCACTGTGGCGGTGTACTCCGAACTCGACCGCAACGCGCTGCACGTGCGCTTGGCCGACGAGGCCTTCGCGCTCGGCGGGCAGACCGCGGCCGAGAGTTACCTGAACACCGAGGCCATCCTCGACGCGATCCGCAAGAGCGGCGCCGATGGCGTGCACCCGGGTGACGGCTTCTTCAGCGAGAACGCCGACTTCGCCGAAGCCATCACCGCGATGGGGGTCGCCTTCATCGGTCCGCCGCCGGACGCCATCCGCGAAATGGGAGACAAGGTGTCGAGTCGCAAGGCGGCCCTGCGCGGCGACTGCCCGATCGTGCCCGGCACGACCGAGTTCGTCACGACCGCCGCCGAGATCGCCGACTTCGGCGACAAGTTCGGTTTCCCCGTCGCCATCAAGGCCGCCTTCGGTGGTGGCGGTCGCGGCATGAAAGTGGTGCGAAGCGCCGACGAAGTGCAAGACGCCATGGACAGCGCGCAGCGCGAAGCCAAGGCCTTCTTCGGTCGCGACGAGATCTACGTCGAGAAGTACCTCACCTGGCCGCGTCACGTCGAGGTGCAGATCGTCGGCGACCAGCACGGCAATTACGTGTGGGTCAGCACCCGCGACTGTTCGGCCCAACGGCGTCACCAGAAGTTGGTCGAGGAGGCTCCGGCCGTGGCCATGGGTGACGGCATCGAGGAGGCGATGGGAGAGGCCGCGATCAAGGCCGCCCGCGCCGTGGGCTACTTCAACGCCGGCACCGTGGAGTTCATCTATCAGGACGGGGAGTTCTTCTTCCTCGAGATGAACACGCGCCTTCAGGTGGAGCACCCGGTGTCCGAGGTGATCACCGGCATCGACCTCGTCGAATGGCAGATCCGCGTCGCCGGTGGCGAGGAATTGCCGATGACCCAGCAGCAGGTCGCCGCCCGTCGCAACGGTCACGGCATCGAGATCCGCATCAACGCCGAGAACCCCGCCGGCGGCAAGTTCCTGCCCTCCCCCGGCAAGATCACCAAGCTCGTGCCCTCCGACGGCTTCGGAGTGCGCTTCGACTCGGGTTACGAGAGCGGCGACGAGATCAGCCAGTACTACGACAACCTGGTGGGCAAGCTCATCGTGTGGGGCAAGGACCGAACCACCGCCATCGCCCGCACCATTCGTGCGCTCGAGGAGATGGTGGTCGAAGGTGTGGCCACCACGATCCCGGCCGACCTCGCGATCCTGCGCCACCCGGATTTCGCCGCGATGAAGCACTCCACGAAGTGGGTGGAAGAGGTGCTCGATCTCTCGGGCATCGAGGCCCCCAAGGCACCCGCGGCCGACGGCGACGACGCCGAGCCTCTGGTGCGTCGCAACACCACGGTGGAAGTGAACGGCAAGCGGTTCGACGTCGCCATGTGGGTGCCCGAACAGACCGCGGTGGTCGCCTCGGCGGGGGCGGCCAAGTCGAGCAAGCCCAAGCGCGCCGCTGGCGGCGGTGCCGGTGGTGGTGCAGGGTCCGGACAGGTCGCGGTCCCGATGCAGGGCACGATCGTCAAGGTGCTCGTCGAAGTAGGCCAAGAGGTGGAGGCCGGTCAAGCGGTCGTCGTGCTGGAGGCCATGAAGATGGAGAACCAGATCCTGGCCGAAAAGAGCGGCAAGGTGACCGAGGTGAAGGTGAAAGCCGGCGACACGGTGGGCTCGGGCGACGTCGTCGTCGTCATCGCCTGACCCCGGCGATCTCGGTCGGAAAAGCGACGGTTTTCGGCGCTTTCGCGTACCGAGAACGGAGGTGAATCGGTGGACATCGATGATCTCGTGGCTCGCGAACGGATTCGCGACGTGGTTTATCGCTACGCCCGCGGCGTCGATCGTCGCGACTACGACCTGGTGCGCTCGTGCTACCACGGCGACGCCACCGACGACCATGGTTCCTACAAGGGTGGAGTCGACGGCTTCATCGTCTGGCTGGAACGGCAGTTGGCGCGGTGGTCAGTCACGTCGCACACCATGGCGAACGTGCTCATCGAGTTGCGGGGAGACCGAGCGCGGGTCGAGACCTACGCCGTCGCGTACCACCGCACGGTTCTGCGACCCGACACGCCGCTGCGAGACGTCACGGCCGGTGTGCGATACGTCGACGACATGTCGAACATCGACGGAACATGGGCGATCTCGCGGCGCGTCGTGGTGAGCGACTGGGTGCGCGTGGACGCGGTACCGGAGGGATCCGTCAAGCCCGATGATCCGTACGTGAAACCTCGACCGTTTCCCCACGACGAGGTGTACCGACCTCTGTGAATCGCCCGTTCTCGGTACGCGAAAGCGCCGAAAACCGTCGCTTTTCCGACCGAGATCGCCGGGTCAGCGGCGGACGACGATGGTGCCCGCGGCGGCGTCGTGCAGACCCTGGCGATACGGGTGGAAGAACGCGCGCACGTAGACCGCGATGTTCAACGCGAATCCGATCACGGGCACCACACCGGCCACGGTGGGAACGAGGGCACGCACGGCCGCGTAGGTCCAATTCACCGGTGAGCCGTCGTCGCGATTCACGACCCGCAACTTCATGATGCGCTTGCCCGGCGTAGCCCCGCTGATCGCGACGAACGCCGTGCTGTAGAACAGACTCACTCCGAGCCACAACACGGTGAGCCACGCCAGGTTGGAGTTCTCGGTGTCGGTCAGGTCGCCGCCGAACGACAACGTCAGCAGGAACAACGGAAGACCGATGATCAGGCCATCCAACACCTGGGCCAACGCGCGTTGACCGACGCTCGCCAACTGGTCGGAACTCTCGTTCAACGGCGGCGGGGGCGGGAAATCACTCATTCGGCGGCCTCCATGAGGGCTTCGGAGAGCGCCGGATGCACCAGCAGACTCTCGACGATGTCGGTCACTTTCAAGTTCGCGGTCACGGCGAGAGCGATCACGCTGATCAGCTCGGCCGCGTGGCGTCCGACGATCGATCCGCCCAACACGACCCCGGTCGCGGGGTCGGAGATGATCTTCACGAAACCGCGCGAATCGTTGTTGATGAGCGCCTTCGGCGTCGCCGAGAACGGCACCTTCGTGACGCGGATCTTGCGCCCCGACGCGAACGCTTCGGCTTCGGCCAGCCCGACGTCGGCGATCTCGGGCTCGGTGAAGATCGCCGAGGCCGCCTTGTCGTAGTCGAGGTGACGGTGATCGCGGGTGTGCAGGCCCATCACGTGCTCGGCCACCTTGCGACCCTGCATGGATGCCACCGACGACAATGGGAGCTTTCCGCTCACGTCGCCCGCCGCGTATATGTGTTCGACGTTGGTGACGCAGTGGTGGTTGATCGGAATGTATCCACCGCCGTCCCGGTGCACCCCGGCCGCGTCGAGATCGAGTCCGTCGCTGTTGGGGATCGAGCCGATGGCCAGCACCGCGTGACTCGCCTTCACCTGACGGCCGTCGTCGCACTTCACGATCACTCCGTCGGTGGTGCGCTCGATCGACTGCGCACGGGCGCCCTTGAGCAACGCGACTCCGCGACGCAGGAAGTCGTCCTCGAGCACCGCCGCCACCTCGGGATCCTTGCCCGGAAGCACCTGCTGCCGGCTCACCACGAGGGTGACCTTGGCCCCGAAGGACTCGAACATGTGCACGAACTCCACGCCCGTGACGCCCGAACCGATCACGCACACGCTCGACGGGAACACCTTGGGCGGATAGCAGTCGCGCGTGGTCAGAATGCGTTCGCCGTCGGGCTGCACCCAGTCGGGCACGCGGGGACGCGACCCGGTGGCGATCAGGGCGGCGTCGAAGGGCACGTTCACCTTCTTCCCGTCGGCCGTCAGCACCTCGGCCGAGGTGGCCGACGTGAAGCGAGCCGAACCGCGCAGGATCCGCACGCCTTGACTCGTCAACAGGTTGGCGGTGTTGCCCGAGAGGTGTTCCTTGATGTCCTCGATGCGCTCGGTGAGTGCTTCCACGTCGATCTCGGGCTGCACCTCCTCGAGACCCATACCCTGCAGGCGTCGGCTGAACGACATGGCGCCGCCGGTGGCGATCATCGTCTTGGAGGGAATGCAATCGAGCAGGTGCGCGGCACCTCCGACGAGATCGCGCTCGACCATCGTCACCTCGGCACCGAGACGGGCCGCGTGGGTGGCCGCCGTGTTCCCGGCCGGGCCGCCACCGATGATCAGAAAGCGCACTGCCATGGGCTTCAGGCTACCCGTCGTCGACTCGACGAACGGCTCGATGAACGCGCACCGAACACACGATGGCGGTGACTATTGACTCTTCCGAGCACCGCGCCACCAACTACCGTTTCGTGCTTGTGAGCGACGAAACGGCCGAGACCACCGAATCCCCGGAATCCTCCGGAAGCGGTCTCGCGGCCGAGAAGAACCGACGCCTCTCCCGTCTCGACGATCTGCGCCGACGAGGCATCGAGCCCTACCCCTATCGATTCGACCGCACCCACACCCTCGCCGAGGTGCGCGGGGCCTGGGGCGAACTCGAGGCCGGGACCGAGACCGAACACCGCGTGTCGGTGGCCGGGCGCGTGATGTTGTTGCGCGAGCAGGGCAAGTTGGTGTTCGCCACGTTGCGCGACCGAGCCGGCGAACTGCAGTTGTTCGTGTCGAAGGCCGTGGTCGGTGACGAGGCCTTCGCCGACATCGGTTCGCTCGACCTCGGCGACTGGGTTGGTGTCGACGGCACGATCATGACCACCCGCAAAGGCGAATTGTCGGTCAAGGTCGAGCGCTTGCAATTGCTCTCGAAGGCCGTGCGACCTCTGCCCGACAAGTGGAAGGGTCTCACCGACACCGACACCCGTTTCCGCCAGCGGTACACCGACCTCATCGTCAACGACGAGGCCCGGCGGGCCTTCGAGGTGCGTCACGCGGTGATCAGCAGTTTCCGCCGAACCCTCGCCGAGAAGGGCTTCATCGAGGTCGAGACGCCGGTGTTGCACGTCGAGGCCGGAGGCGCCCACGCTCGTCCCTTCGTGACGCATCACAATTCGCTCGACATGCAGTTGTACCTGCGCATCGCGCTCGAACTTCACCTCAAGCGACTGATCGTCGGTGGCATGGAACGCGTGTACGAGATCGGTCGCGTGTTCCGCAACGAGGGCATCAGCACAAGGCACAACCCCGAGTTCACGATGATCGAGCTGTACCAGGCCTTCGGCGACTACAGCGAGGTGATGGCCATCGCCGAGGAACTCATCGTGCGGGCGGCCCGCGACTCGATCGGCACCACGGTGGTGCAGATCCCCGACACCGAGGGGAACCTCCACGAGGTCGATCTCGCCGAGCCGTGGCGACGGGCCCGCATGATCGACCTGGTCGAGGAGAAGACCGGAACCGCGGTTCATCCCTCCCAGTCGATCGAGCACCTGCGCAAGGTCGCCGACGACAACGGCGTTCGCTTCGACCCGCACTGGGGTCCCGGAAAGTTGATCGAGGAGATCTTCGAGTCGGTGGCCGAGTCGTCGTTGATCCGTCCGACCTTCGTCACCGGTCACCCCGTGGAAATCTCCCCGTTGGCGCGCACCGATCGCAACGACCCGTTCCTCACCGAACGATTCGAGTTGTTCGTCGGCGCGCGCGAGTTGGCCAACGGCTATTCGGAGTTGAATGACCCGATCGAACAACGCGCACGCTTCGAGGAGGAGCAGGCCGCCAAGGAGGCCGGCGACGCCGAGCGCGGAACGGTCGACGAGGATTACCTGCGCGCGCTCGAGTTCGGTTTGCCCCCTACGGGCGGTCTGGGCATCGGCATGGACCGCGTGGCGATGTTGTTGGCCGGAGTCGCCAGCCTCCAGGAGGTCATCCTCGTCCCCACCCTTCGGCCCGCAGTCTACTGAGCCGCCACCCGAAGGAGTAAGCACATGCCCGCAGCCTGGGGTCACGCCCTCGTCACCCGCACCGCCGACGGTTCGTCGTCCGACGGCACCGTTCTCGACGCCTGGTTCTATGACCTCGGCTGGGGTGAGTCACCAACCTCCAATCCCCGATCGCTCGAATCTGAGGATGTCGGTGCGGGTCAGTACAGGAATCTTGGCCGGTTGATGTGGACGCCGCGTTACAAGACGATCGACACATTGACCATCGTCGTCGACACCGACGCCGCGCCCGCCGATGCCGTCGACGTGTACCTGCGTTTGCACCTTCTGTCGCATCGACTGGCCAAGCCCCGCACGCTGAACCTCGACGGTGCGTTCGGTCTTCTCACCAACGTGGCCTGGACCAACCTCGGCCCTCTCGCGGTCGATCAAGTCGATCGCGTGCGTTTCGAGGAGCGCCGCAGTGGCCGGATACTCACCGTGCACGGGGTCGACAAGTTCCCCCGTATGACCGACTACGTGGTGCCGAGCGGTGTCCGCATCGCCGACGCCGACCGTGTGCGCCTGGGGGCCCACCTCTCCCCCGGCACGACCGTCATGCACGAGGGTTTCTGCAACTTCAACGCCGGCACCCTGGGCGCTTCCATGGTCGAGGGCCGCATCTCGGCCGGCGTGGTGGTCGGTGACGGCAGCGACATCGGCGGCGGTGCGTCGATCATGGGCACTCTGTCGGGCGGGGGCAAAGAGGTCGTCAGCATCGGCGAGCGTTGTCTGCTCGGGGCCAACAGCGGTATCGGCATCAGCCTGGGTGACGAATGCGTGGTGGAGGCCGGTCTCTACGTCACGGGGGGCACGCTCGTGAGGCTGCCCGACGGCGACGTCGTGAAGGGCCGCGAGTTGTCCGGCGCCAGCGGCCTGTTGTTCCGACGCAACAGCATCAGCGGGGCCGTCGAAGCGGTGCAGCGCTCGGGCAGTTGGGGCGGCCTCAACTCCGCGCTGCACAAGAACTGAATCGGTAGTTTCTTCGCATGGTCGCTCTGCCCGGCGGATTCTCGTCGTACGTCACGAACATCGGCATCAAGGACGGGTCCGACGACTTCACGGTCGTGGCCGCCGACGGTGTGGTGTCGGCCGCCGGAGTGTTCACGCGCAGTCGCTTCGCCGGCCCCAGCGTCGTGGTGTCACGCAAGCATCTGACCGACCGACGCGCCCGCGCCGTGGTGGTCATCTCCAAGAACGCCAACGTGGCCACCGGAGAGCAGGGGATGTCGAACGCGCTCGAGGTGGTCAAAGGCGTCGCCGCCCGCATCGGTTGCGACCCGCACGACGTCCTCATCGCCTCCACCGGGGTGATCGGCCGCCAGTACCCCATCGACCGGGTGCGCGCGGGATTGGCGAACCTTCCTGCGGCGTTTCCGGGGCGGGACGCCGATTCGGTGGCCCGCGGGATCATGACCACCGACACGGTCGCCAAGATCGCCGACGCGGTGGTCGCTGGTTCGGCGGCCCGCGTGGTCGGAGTCGCCAAGGGCGTCGGCATGATCGAGCCCGACATGGCCACGTTGATCACGTTGGTGTTCACCGACGCCGACGTGGACGGAGACCGTCTCGACGCGATCTGGCGGCGCGTGATCGACCGCACCTTCAACTGCGTGTCGGTCGACACCGACACCTCCACGAGCGACACCGCGATCGTGCTCGCCAGCGGCGTCGCCGGCGCGGTCGACGAGTCCGCCCTCGAGATCGCCCTCGAGGACGTCGCCCGCTCGCTCACCAAGCAGGTCGCGCGTGACGGCGAGGGGGCCGAGAAACTCATCGAGGTTTGTGTCGACGCGGCGCGCGACGCCGAGCAGGCCAGGACCGTGGCCAAGGCCATCGTGAACTCGCCGCTGGTCAAGACGGCCGTGCACGGCGCCGACCCGAACTGGGGTCGCGTGGCCATGGCGGTCGGCAAGTGCAGCCAGTACGACGACATCGATCAGGAGCGGGTCGTCATCCGTTTCGGCGACCAGGAGGTGTACCCCGTGGCCGTGGACGAGTCCGGACTCGCCACCTTGAGCGCGTACATGCGGGGCGCCGACGTGCGCATTCACGTGTCGCTGAACACCGGCTCGACCGCCTGCACCGTGTGGGGTTGCGATCTCACCGATGGCTACGTGCGCATCAACGCCGACTACACGACCTGACGCGACTCACTTGGGTGGCATGCGGATGCCGCCATCCACGCGGATGGTCTCGGCGTTCATGTAGCTGTTGGTGACGCACTCGACCACCATCGACGCCAGCTCGGTTCCGAAACCCAGACGATTGGGGAACAACACACCGGTCTGCAGCTTCTCCTTGAACTGCTCGCTGCCCTCGCCCTCGCCGTAAATCGGCGTGTTGATCAGGCCCGGGGCCACCGTGTTCACGCGAATGCCGACCGCCGCGAGATCGCGCGCCACCGGCAGCGTCATGCCGACGACTCCACCCTTCGACGACGAGTAGGCGGCCTGGCCGATCTGACCGTCGAACGCCGCCACCGAGGCGATGTTCACGATCGCGCCGCGCTCGCCATCGTTCAACGGCTCGGTGGTACTCATGGCGGTCGCCGCCAATC
>JBJTFY010000013.1:0-4954 GCA_046093625.1 Actinomycetota bacterium | reverse complement strand
ATGCAGATCGGCATGTCGTTGTTCGGCGTTTTCTCCGCTTGGGCCGCCTTCTCGGACTCCACCGGACAGCTGATTCTCGCGCGGGGCTCGATGGGCGTCGGGGCGGCTTTGGTGTTTCCCGGCACGCTCGCGATCGTGATCGACGTCTTCCGAGACCCCACCGAGCGCGCCAAGGCCATCGGCGTGTGGTCGGCGGTGTCGGGTGCGGCGGTGGCTTTCGGTCCGGTGACGGGAGGCTTCCTGTTGGAACACTTCTGGTGGGGATCGGTGTTCCTCGTCAACGTCCCCATCGTGCTCGTCGCACTGTTCCTGCCGTGGCGTTTCGTTCCCGAATCCCGGGACCCGAGCGCCAAGCGGCTCGACGTTCCCGGATTCCTGCTCTCGATCTCGTTCGTGTCGCTGCTCGTGTACACCATCATCGAGGGGCCGCACCGTGGCTGGACGAGCAACGCCTCCCTGTTCGGGTTCGCGGGAGCACTGATACTCGGAGCGGGGTTCGTCCTGCGTGAGCGCTCGACCGAACAACCGCTTCTCGACGTGAGGGTGTTCCGCGACATGCGAGTCACCGCCGCGACGTCGTCGATCTTCATCGCGTTCTTCTCGCTCTTCGGATTCACCTTCCTCATCACCCAGTACTTTCAGTTCGTGCGCGGATACGACCCGCTGGACGCGGGTTTGCACACCCTTCCGTTCGCGTTCGGGGCGGGGATCACCGCGCCGATCGCGGCGAGGTTGTCGCTGAAGTTCGGACCTCGACGGGTCATCCCCGTCGGTCTGCTGTGCATGGGTGTGGCGCAAATCTGGGCCAGAACGTTCGCCGTCGACACCACCTACTTCGGTTCGATCGTGGCGAGCATGGTGCTGATGGCGGTCGGACTGGCGATGGTGACCAGTCCGGCGTCGGAATCCGTGATGGGATCACTCCCCCGGGACATGGCCGGCGTCGGATCGGCCATCAACGACACCGGTCGCGAGGTGGGAGGAACCCTCGGAGTCGCCATCATCGGCAGCATCTTCGCCACCACGTACGGCCCCCGGATCGTCGACCTGCTCACCCCCCTGTCGCTACCCGAAGAAGCGGTGTCCTCGGCCAAGGAGTCGGTGGGCGCCGCCTTCGCGGTGGCTGAGCGGGTCGGCGAACCCTCGTTGGCGGGAACCATCCGTGCCGCCGCCGGCTCGTCGTTCCTCGACGGTTTCCAAGCGGCTTGCACGACGGTGGGGATCGTCGCCATTGCCGGTGCCTTGCTGGCGTTCCGCTTTCTGCCTTCCCGTACCCGGGAGTCGCTCACAAATCCGTTGCCGTGATGCGCCGGTCGACTCGGCAGTTGCGCCGACGATCCTCGTGATCTTGGTAGCAATGGATGTCGGTGTACTCGACACCGAATCGGGTGAGATAGTCGATCGAACCGTCGTCCATGTCGGGGACCACGCACGGGTACTCGCCGTCGAAGGGACACGGGTTGTCGAACTTCGCGGCGATCGTCATCGACAGGAACCAACCGAGCGCCACGGTGCCGACGATCGTCGAGTGGATTCCGTCGGGACGGAACCATTCCGGATGCTGGTACGAGAAACGGTTCCAGTCGGCGATCTGGGTGTTGCCCATGCGGCCGTCGGCGACCAATCGCGCGAGAATCTCGTTGAAACCCGTGTAGACCGAACGCGTCCCCTTCGAGCCCGCCTCCGGGAAGGTCATCGACTCCTTGAAGTTGACGAAGATCACCGGTAGCCCGGTCGCCGCGAGGGCGTTGCCCACCTCGATCAGTTCCTTCTCGACGCTCGCCGGTCGACTGTGGTACCCGACCATCACGACCAACACGTCGTACTGCGAGACGTCGATGGTGGGAATGACATCGACGGCCTCGTCGGGAACGCGTTGTTCGCGCGATTCACACGATTGGTAATAGAGACGTCGACACCCCTCGGCATCCAGCACGTAGTCGAATCCCCGCAGCGTCACCTGCCCCTGTTCGAACCAGCGCAGAACCGCCATCGTCGAGTCGCCGAGCAGATACGCGCGCACCGGCTTGGTCACCGGAGCCATCGTGGTGGTCGTGACGGTGGCCGCCGTGGTCGTGACCGCCTCCGATGGTGTCGTCACGACGGACGTTGTCGAACCGGGCTCGAGCGGGGCGAAGGAGGCCACGGTCGAGCCCTCCGCGGCGGTGTTGCCGAGAACGACGAGACCGGCACCGAGGAACAACGCCACCGCGGTCAGCCCGGCGACGATCGAACGAGAGGGCCGGAACGACAGCCACCGGTTCCAACGCAACGGGTTCTCGACCACCAGGCGACTCACTTCGGCGAAGAGCAGGGCGATGGCGACGATGGCGACGCGACCGATCCAATCGGCCTTGCCGTAGAGGTGTTCGGAGAACACGATGAGCGGCCAATGCCACAGATAGAGCGCGAAGCTGACGCCACCGATGTACTGCAGTGGTCGTGCACGCAACACCACCACCGGACCCCCACTCGCGTCACCCGCCACGATCACCGCGGCCGCGCCGAGCACCGGCAGCAGGGCCGCGGTTCCGGGGAAGGCGGTCTCGGCGTCGAACCGCACGGCCGCCACGACCACCGCCAGTACGCCCGCCCAACCGAGAGCCGCGCGCAACACGTTCGGCAACCGGCCGATGGCGACGGCGAAAATCGCCAGAACCGCGCCGACCAATATCTCCCACGCGCGCGTGTGCGGCAGAAAGTAACCGGATGCTGCCCCGGGCCGGGCGTGTCGTATCGACGCCCACAACGAACCGGCGATGGCCAGCGTCGAGACAATCATCAACGTCGGTCGCCAGGCTCGCCGGGCCAGCCGAACTATCGCGAACACCACCAACGGCCACACCAGATAGAACTGCTCCTCGACTCCGAGTGACCAGAAGTGCTGTAGCGGCGACGGGTTGACGACTCCAGCGAGATAGTCCCCGGTCAGCGAATCGAGAACCAGATTCGCGCAGAACCCCACCGCGCCGAGACCGACTTGGACCAACTGCCGTGCCTGGTTGCCTTCGAAGAGTGCGAGGCCGACCACCACGGTCACCACCGTGACCAAAGTCGCCATCGGAACGATGCGACGGATGCGCCGGGCCCAGAAGCCCGCCAGCGACACCGAACCCATTTGTTCCATCTCCCGTAACAGAAGGCCCGTTATCAGGAAGCCCGAAACAACGAAGAAGACGTCGACGCCGACGTATCCGCCGGCCAAGCGACCGACTCCGAGGTGGTAGAGCACCACCAACATCACCGCGACCGCCCGCAGTCCCTCGATCTCCACCAGCTTCGGATGGCTGGACTCACGCATCCGCTCGATCATAACGATCGACCCACTTTGACTCGGGTCATTCGGCGAACGCGACGAAGAAGTCCTTGTCCGTTCCGTTCAGGTAGCGATCCCGATTGCTCATTCGAGAGTCGACGAGCACCCCGCTGCGTTCACTCGTGCCGAAGCCTAGATACACGGCGAACTGCGGCCAGGTCCCGTTGACATCGAGTTGCATCGCCGTCGAACATCCGGCGTTCACGAGGATGTCGGCGAAATCGGAAATGTCGACGTCACCGGCCGACACGTACATCAATCGATCGTCGTCGAGTGAGCACAAGGCCGAACGAAACACCACGACACTGCCGCCCTTGTCGGCTCCCCACGTTCGCACCGAATGACGATCGACGACGCTGACGTGATCGTCGACCACCAACGGGAGGTTCTGTCGGAGACTGACCCAGGAGCCGTCGTTCGTCAGATCCCGGCCGTACTCGCCGACGGTGATCTTTCCGTTCTTGTCGATGGCGGCCGTCGCCTCGCCGTCGACCAACGGACGGACTTCCCGATTCTCCGTGAAGTAGCCACCGGCTATGTGTTCGAACCGGAATCCACCATTGAAGGCGGCGACCAGACGGGGACGCTCGGCGTCACCGATCCGACGACCGTTCACCCAGTCGCGTCCCCCCGGCGTGCCGTCACCGTTGTACAGTCCGAACCGCAGTCGGGACTGGTCGATCTGCACGAAGGTCGCCCGCACCGATCCGTATTCGCGCAGCGGTCGTGTCGACGTCACCCAGATCACGTTGTCTCCATCGACCGCCGCGATGGGGAGCCATTGTCCCTCGCCGTCCAGAGGTTCGTCCTGAACGGGCGCGAGGGGCTCCGGCGCGAAAGTGGTCGTGGATGTGGTCGGAGCCGCCGACACCGACGGGACGGTCGTCGGCGTGGAACGGGCGACGGTCGTCGTGACGAGCCCCTCGGTCAAGGACAATTCGTCCGCGAGTTTCGTGGACGGCTCGCCGTCGTAGCGCCACATCTCCAGACGATCCACCACCGCAGAGAACCCGTGATCGCGTGCCCAGGTCGCCGCGGTTTGCAACGCCGGTTCGTCGCTGTTGATCACCGCGAGCACAACCGCGGTCGACGGCACGAGGATCGTGACCGCCGAGCACAGAACGAGCCAGCGACGGAATTCGGAACGACTCACCGCGCCATTCTGTCGGCTACGTGGCGTGACGCCTCCGAATCGTGATCTGAGTCCGGTCTCAACTTGATGCGATCATGCCGATTCGATGGCCCGGTCTCCGGTACCAACCCTGCTAGAAACATTCCATGCGACGTCTCATCATCCCCACCATCGTGATCGCCCTCGCCACCGCCTGCGGAGGTGGAGGCGACTCGACATCGGCGCCCACCACCGACGCCGCGACCACCGAGGCGCCGGGTGGTGACGCCACGTCGACCGATGCTCCGACGACGACCGAGGCCGAATCGGCCATGTCGACCTACGACTTCATCACTGCGCGCGAGGAGCCGTTGTGGTCCGAGGTGGTCGACGGTGATTACGCCAATTTCGACACGATGTCGGGAGCCACGACCCTCAACGAGGCGTGGGCTCGACTTTTCGCCTGGCCCTTCGAGGTGCCGATGCCCGACGATGCGCACATGTCGTACGCGTTGCTCGAGGTGGCC
>JBJTFY010000012.1:0-2206 GCA_046093625.1 Actinomycetota bacterium | reverse complement strand
CTACACGACCATCGTTCCGGTGATGCAGCAGTCGGAGATCGTGCCCGGCTGAGTCAGGCACTGATGCGATAACTGCAGCGGCTGTCGCCCGACGGTGCGTGCTGCATTCGTTCGACTCTCACCGCCGGCCCGAGCGTCGTCTGGAAAACCGCGAGTTCGGACGCGCACAGCGCGCCGCACTCGCGCGCCGCCTGGTCGATGGGGCAGTGGTGCTCGGCGAGCACGATCGAACCATCGTCGCCGGACAGAACCTCGGCGCGGTAGCCCTCGGCGTCGCGCAACGCGGCCAGACGGGTGACCCGAGCCGCGAGGTCGCCCTCGCCGATCTCACGTCCGTAGCGCGCGCTCTGTTGCGCGCCCCGTCGGGCCAGAACGCGCTCGAGGGCGGCGTCACCCAGTTCGGCGCGCATCGCCACGATGAGGTCGAGGGCCAACTCGTCGTGGCGGTCGGGAAAGGCCGCGGCGAACCCGTCGGTGGTGGCCGCACCGCGATCGAGGATCCAGCGCACCGCCGGTCGGCCCCGGTGGCGTTGGTCGACGTCGGCCCCCGGCGATTCGCGACGCACCACCCCGGCGGCTTCGAGGTGTTCGAGATGTTGGCGCACGGCGGCATCGGAAACGCTCGTCAGGCGGGCCAGTTCGGGGGCGGTGGCCGAGGGAACCGTTTGCAGGAACTCGACGATTCGCTGCTTGGTGCCCCCGGTGACCACGCCTCGAGGCTAGCCGAATATCACAAGCCGACCCTTGGTAAAAGAACGAACCAGCACGTCAATTCGGGGAACCTTTGACAAACTGTAAAGGTGACCATCGTCGACCGCACCTCCTCCGCCACGCAAGCCGCCCTCGAGAACCAGTTCGGGTTGGCCGATCGCGTGGTCGACGCCGGCACGCTCACCAACAGTGCCAAGCGTTTCCGCGAACAGGGCATCGTGCTGCCGACGTTCGCCCAACTGGCGAACCCGGCCTCGGTCGATCCCGCGCTCGTCGGTGACGCCGACCCGCAGGGCCCCGACGCACGGAACCTGTGGCGAGTGCATTGGTACAACGACCTCGGTGGTCGTCGGGTCGCGGTTCCCGAGCACGTCGTGTTGCCGAGCGAACTCACCGGTGTCGCGAACCCGATCATCGTGGTGTTCGGTGATCGCTTCCCGATGATCACCGCCCACAAGGTGTTGGCCGCGTACTCGTGTCTCGCCCCTCGCGTGGTGACCGGCCAGTTCGATCCGACGCGTCATCGTGCCATCTGGCCGTCGACGGGCAACTACGCCCGTGGTGGTGTGACCATCAGTCGCATCATGGGATGTCGCGGTGTGGCCATTCTCCCGGCGGGGATGAGCCAGGAGCGATTCGACTGGCTCGATCGGTGGTGCGCCAATCCCGCCGAGGACGTCATCAAGACCGTCGGAACCGAAAGCAACGTCAAGGAGATCGACGACGCCTGCAACGAGTTGGCCCGTGATCCCGGCAACTTCGTGTTCAACCAATTCTGCGAGTTCGCGAACCATCTCGGTCACTACGAGGTCACCGGCCGCGCCCTCGGCCACGTGTTCGAGACCGTGCGGGATTCGCTGCGCGCGTCGGGTCGGGACATCTCGTTGGCCGCGTTCACGTCGGCCACCGGCTCGGCCGGGACGATCGCCGCGGGCGATCGTTTGAAGGACGACTACGGCGCACGAATCGTGGCGGTCGAGGCGCTCGAGTGCCCGACGATGCTCGAGAACGGCTACGGCGAACACAACATCCAGGGCATCGGCGACAAGCACATCCCCTTGATCCACAACGTCACCAACACCGACGTGGTGTGCGCCGTCAGCGACCACGCGACCGACGAGCTCGACGTGCTCTTCAACACCCCGGCCGGCAAGGCCTACATGACCGACAAGAAGGGTCTGTCCACCGAGTTGGTGGCGGCCCTCGAACACTTCGGGTTCTCGGCGATCTGCAACACGCTCGCCGCGATCAAGACGTCCAAGTTGCTCAACCTCGGTCCTGACGAAGCGGTGATCACGATCGCCACCGACGGCGGGGCGTTGTACCCCAGTTCGCGCACGACCACGCTGGCCACGCGGTTCGGCGGTGAGATGAGTTCGGTGGACGCCGCCGAGGTGTGGGGACGACATCTGGGGCACGTCACGACCGAAGACATGATCGACTGCACGGAGCGCGACCGCAACCGCATCTTCAACCTGGGCTACTACACCTGGGT
>JBJTFY010000011.1:0-4862 GCA_046093625.1 Actinomycetota bacterium | reverse complement strand
CCTCCACCGGCGACGTCGAGGCCGTGGGGATCGTCGACGAGTTCGCCCACTGGGTCGCGCTCGGTCTCGTCGGCCTCGCCAACGTTCTCGACCCGGCGTGCATGGTCGTCGGCGGTGGCGTCGCGGTGTCCAAGGACGTGTTGATGGCTCCGGTGCGCCGTCATTTCGCGGATCTGCTGTACTCGCCCGATCTGCGTCCCCATCCGGTGCTCGAGTTCGCCCATTTCGGTGAACTGGCCGGGGCGATGGGGGCGGCGTTCCTCGCCGACGCGACGTCGCTCACCGACCGCTGAGTCGATTATTCGGAGTCGGCCGGGAGAGTGGTCTCGTTAGCCTCGTGTCGTGCCCACCGTGGTGTTGCGTCTCTGGCTCCCCGATCTGCCGGGAACCCTCGGTCGGGTGGCGGCCGCGATCGGTCGCGCGAGCGGTGACGTGGTCGGTATCGAGATCCTCGAGCGCGGTGCGGGCATGGCGATCGACGAACTCACGGTGGCGTTGCCCGATGGTGCGTCGTCGGACGTGCTCATCGACGAGGTGTCGGGAGTCGACGGGGTGGCCGTCGAGGACGTGCACGAGGTGGCTCCCGACCGCCCGGACCAGAGCGTTCTGGCCCTCGACGTCGCCGCGCGCATCATGGAGGCGACCGACGCCGAACGAGCGGTGACGGCGTGCGCGTCGATTCGCGAGATGCTGGAGTCCGATTGGTGCGTGATCATCGTCGACGAACCCGTGGCCGCCAGTGGTGAAGTGCCCGACGTCGCGTGGCTGACGGCCTTCGTCGCCGGCGCCCGTCATCTGGACCACGACGACGAACACGAGCACACCCCGAGCGACATCGCGTGGGCGCCGCTCGGAACGAGTGGCGCGACCATCGTCAGCGGCCGGGTCAAGGGGGCGTTCCGACTACGGGAGCGTCGACATCTCGCGCTCATCGCGCGCATCGTCGGTTCGCGTTGGCCGGGCTGACCGGTCGGCTCAGTGATCGGCCCAGTCGCGCGAGCGCTCGACCGCGCGCAACCATTGGGAGTGCAAGGCGTCGGCGGCGACTCGCTCGGGTGATTCCTTCGGGTGCGGTTGCACGACGAGATCGGTGGCCCAGAGCGTCGAGATCGCCTCGAGCGTCGGCCAGACACCCTCGGCCAGACCGGCGAGATACGCGGCGCCGAGGGCCGTGGTCTCCTGGTCGACGGGACGGCGCACCGCGATGCCGAGTTGATCCGACTGCAACCGGAGCAACAGATCCATCACCGACGCACCGCCGTCGACCCGCAGGTCGCTGATGACGCGTCCGCTCGCCGCCTCCATCGCCGACACCGCGTCGCGGGTCTGGAGCGCCATCGCCTCGACCACCGCCCGCGCGATGTGGGCCCGGGTGGTTCCGCGCGTGATGCCCACGATGCTGCCGCGCGCGTACGGGTCCCACCACGGGCTGCCGAGACCGGTGAAGGCGGGCACGACGAAGACTCCGCCGCTGTCGGGCACCGACTCGGCCAGTGGGCCGATCTCGGCCGACGACGAGATGATTCCGAGTCCGTCGCGCAACCACTGCACCGCCGCACCGGTGACGAAGATCGACCCCTCGAGGGCGTACGAGGTGTGCACCGTGCCGTCGGGAGCACCGAGCGACCAGGCGACAGTGGTGAGCAACCCGGTCGCCGGGGCTGGGCACGTCTCGCCGATGTTCATGAGCACGAAACTTCCGGTGCCGTAGGTGTTCTTGGCCATGCCGGGGGAGAAGCAGGTCTGACCGAACAGGGCGGCTTGCTGATCGCCGGCGATTCCCGAGATCGGAACACCCGTGGGGAGTCCGCTCGCCGCAGTGACGCCGAATCGCCCACTCGAGGGCATCACCGTCGGGAGTCGCGACGACGCCACTCCGAGCACGTCGCACATCTGCTCGCTCCAGGCGAGCGAACCGATGTCGAAGAGCATCGTGCGACTGGCGTTCGACGGGTCGGTGGCCAGCACTTCGCCTCCGGTGAGATTCCACAGAATCCAACTGTCGATGGTCCCGAACACGACATCGGGATCGTTCGGCACCCCGTGGGCCGACATCCAGGCGATCTTGGTGCCCGAGAAGTAGGGGTCGAGGACCAGCCCGGTGATCGACCTCACCGCGGGCAGATGCCCGTCGGCGAGCAGATCCTCGCACAGCGACGCGGTTCGGCGGTCCTGCCACACGATCGCCCGACCGTGGACCCGACCGGTGCGGCGATTCCATGCCACGACCGTCTCGCGCTGATTGGTGATGCCGATGGCCGCGGGCACGCCGGCGCGTTCGACGACCTCGGCCAGAGTGGTCGCGACCGCGGCCCAGATCTCGTGGGCGTCGTGCTCGACCCAACCGGGTTCGGGGAAGTACTGGGTGAATTCGCGATAGGACGCCACGCTCGGGCGTCCGTCGGCGAACACCGCGCGACAGCGCACGCCCGTCGTCCCGGCGTCGATGGCCAGAACGTAGGTGTCGCTCATCTCCGCTTGCGCTTGTTGTCGGGTCGGTGTTGCGACGGACCGGTCGAGGTGCGGCTCGTGCGCGCCGGACGTTGGGGAGTCGTGGGGCGGGGTGTCTCGGGCACGGAAGTCGACCGCAGGTCGCGCAGGGTCTTGCGTTGGTAGCCGAACTTGGCCAGCACGAACCCGGCCAACAAGTACATGGGGAACGACATCAACAGGCCGACGACCGAGCCGACCGAGACCTGGTCGCGCAGGAACACCACGAAGACGACGGCCATCACCGCCACGTACACGAGCCACTCGCGAACGAGTCGCCCCCACGGCACGGTGCGGGTCGGATCCCAAGCCATGTCCCATTGTCGCACGGGGCGCACGGTCTCTCAACCCGCGCGCGATCGCCCGGGCTTATGCTCGGTCCATGCGGGTCGGCGTGCTCACGGGCGGGGGTGATTGTCCCGGACTGAACGCGGTGATCCGTGCCATCGTCCGTGCCGGTGCCCCCGAGGTCGAGCTGTTCGGCTTCCTCGATTCGTGGGACGGTGTCATGGAACAGCGATACGTCCGACTCGATGTCGGCGCGGTGCGCGGGTTGCTGCCCCGTGGTGGCACGGTGCTCGGCACGCGGCGGGGGAGTCCGTTCGATCACGCCGACGGACCCGACAAGGTGAGGGCGACCTTCGCCGAGATGGGACTCGACGCCATGATCGTGGTCGGAGGCAACGGCTCGCTGGTCGTGGCGTCGCGGCTGGGTTCGATCACCGGTCTGAACTTCGTCGGTGTGCCCAAGACGATCGACAACGACGTACCGGGTACCGACGTCACGTTCGGATTCCACACCGCGGTGCAGGTGGCGACCGACGCCATCGACCGACTGCACACCACCGCCGAGAGTCACGATCGCGTGATGGTCGTCGAGGTGATGGGACGCGACACCGGTTGGATCGCCACGCACGCCGGTATCGCGGGTGGTGCGACCGTGATCCTGATCCCCGAGATCCCCTTCGAGATCGCGCGCGTGTGCGACACCGTCGCGGCCCGACATCAACGGGGCCGCTACGCGTCGATCGTCGTGGTCGCCGAAGGTGCGCTACCCGTGCCGGGAACCCTGGACGTGCCCGAGTACGGAACCGATCACATCGGGCGTCCCCGGCTCGGCGGCATCAGCGTCCACGTGGCCCGGGAGATCGAGCGTCGCACCGGCTTCGAAGCGCGGGTCGTGCAGATCGGCCACGTGCAGCGCGGTGGTACACCGACCGCTTTCGATCGGGTCCTGTCGACCCGGTTCGGAGTCGAGGCGATGCGCGCGGTGCGCGCCGGAGAGCGGGACTGCATGGTCGCGGTGCGGGGCACCGTGGTGGGCACGGTTCCGCTGTCGGTGACCGACGCTCCACCACGCGGGGTCGACCGCGCGTTGTACGACGACGTGGCGCGGGTCTTCTTCGGCTGAAGCTCAGTCCGTCGGCTCGTCGATGATCGACGGGTAATCCGGTTGCGAGCTGACGGCGCGGCCCGGGAAATCGAACGCGGTCAGGGGCCGGGCGGTGAGGGTGCCGTCGCCGCGAGGCCATTCGGTGGCTTGGCCGTCGACCGTGACGTTGACTTGTTCGACTCCTTGGATCTCGCACAGGGTGAGCACGATCTGGGCGATCGCGTTCACGAGGTCGTCGCCGGTCGCGTCGAAGATCGTCGCGTTCACGTCGACTTGCACGGTGCCCGACGACGTGAAGCGCACGGAGTTGGCTCGGGTGTCGCGCGGGATCGCACTGCGGACCCCGGCCCCTTGTTCGTCCTCGGTCGGACCGTCGAGCAGGGCCGCGACGGCGACCGCGGGATCGAGCGTCGAGTCGCGCTGTACCGAGACGAGGCTCGCGGTTCCGGAGGCGTCGGAACTCTGCAGGTACACCCGACCCACTCCGCTCGATTCGCTCGCGGGTCCGACCGACGACGCTCCGTCGGCGATCGGGTCGCCGGCGATGGGCCGGGGGCTCGACTCGGGGCCGACGGCGCACCCGACGATGGTCGCGCCGCCCACGAGTACCGCGACGAGGGCGCGCGACGACCGTCTCACACTCGCTCCGCCGGCAATTCGATGATGAAGCACGCGCCGGGTGTTCCGTCCGCTCGGTCCTCGACCCACACCCGTCCGCGATGCAGACGGACGTGTTCGTCGACGAGGGCCAAGCCGAGTCCGGCGCCCTCGGATCCGCTGCGCCGGCCCGCCACGCCACCGCGGGCGAAGCGCTCGAAGATCAACGCGCGTTCGTTCTCGGCGACCCCGGGACCATGGTCCTCCACGCTGATCCGCACGAGCGTCGGGGGGTCCGCGTCGTCGGGCCCCCCCACGGGGGCCACCCAGTCGCCGCCCCCGCTGGAGCGCGCCGTGGGGAGGTGGGGGGCGCCCACCCGGG
>JBJTFY010000010.1:0-3954 GCA_046093625.1 Actinomycetota bacterium | reverse complement strand
CAGTGGAATGACCCGATGACCCCCGAACCCGCTCCCCGATTGTTCGACCCCGACGCTTCGTCGGTCGCCCCCGCCGGGTCCGTCGAGTCCGCCGAGCCTTTCCGGGTCGAGGTCGTGCGCTCCAAGAAACGCCGCCGCAGCATCAGCGCCCAGTTGGTCGGCGACGTGTTGCGGGTGTCGATCCCGTCCTGGATGAGCCACGCCGAGGAAGAGGCGAGCGTGGCCGACATGGTGCGCCGATTCCGACGACGCATGGCCACCCACGACATCGACCTCGCCGAGCGGGCCCGCCGCCTGGCGCGAGCCCACGCCCTCGACGCGCCGCGCTCGATCACCTGGGCCGAGAACCTCACCTCGGTGTGGGGGCTGTGCACGCCGACGCAGTCCGACATCCGAATCTCCACGCGGCTCGTCGGCTTCCCCACCTGGGTGCTCGACTACGTCATCGTCCACGAGTTGGCGCACCTGCGCGTGCCCGGTCACGGCCCCGACTTCTGGGCCATCGTCAACCGCTACCCCCGGTCCGAGCGGGCCATCGGGTATCTCATCGCCAAGTCGTCCGACGACGACGCTCCGGACGCGCAGTGTTGAACGCACGCATCACCGACCGCGTCCTCGACGACTCCTTCTCCCCCGAGACGCGTCGACACGTTCTGCCGCTCACGGTCGCGCGACTCACCGCCAACGCCTGTTTCCGGTTCGCGCCACCCTTCCTCGCCAGCATCAGCGACGATTTCGGTGTCAGCCTGTCGCGCCTCGGACTGGCCCTCATGATCACCGAACTCGCCATGGGGGCGTCCCCGCTCCTCGGTTCGGTCGTCGATCGCATGCACCGTCGCACCGCCATGGCGGGCGGCCTGCTCGGCATCTCGGCGGCGGCGGTGGTCGCCGCGGCCAGCCCCAACATGTGGGTGTTCATCGTCGGCATCCTCATGATCAGCGTGTCGAAGTTCTTCTTCGACATCGGTCTCAGTTCCTGGGTCAACGACCATGTCGACTACGAACGACGCGGTCGCGTGATCGGCATCACCGAAACGTCGTGGGCTCTCGGTTTGCTCGTCGGGGTCACCGTCATGGGGCTCGTCGCCTCCCAGACCTCGTGGCGGTGGGGTTACGCCGTCGGCGCCGCGGCCGTCGGTCTGATGGCCATCGTCATCGGTTCGCGCTTGTCGCCGCACGACGTCGCGGGCTCCGAACGCACGCGCGACGGGGCCAAGGTGCCCATGCCGCGCCGAGGTTGGCTCGTGTTCGGTGCGATGTACTTCCTGATGGCGTCGAGTCAGGCGATGTTCGTCACCTTCGGCTCGTGGCTGGAGGACGAGTTCGGGTTCACGGAAGCGGGTATCGCCGCGGTCGCCTTCGGTCTGGGCGCCTTCGAACTGCTGGCGTCGATCACCAGTGCGCGACGGGCCGACGTGTGGGGTAAAGAGCGCAGTGCCATCGGCGGTGGACTTCTCATCGTTCCGAGCGGCGTGTTGCTGGCGATGGTTCACACGCACCAGGTGCCGGGGCTAGTTCTGCTCGGGCTCTTCCTGCTCGGCTTCGAGTTCGCCATCGTCAGCCTGCTGCCGGTGGGGGCCAACATCATTCCGTCATCACCGGGTCGCGGCCTCGGCATCGTGTTGGCCGGCGGCATGCTCGGCCGGGCCTCGATGTCGGTCATCGCGACCGCGGCCTACGACAACTCGGGCATCGAATGGCCCGCGCTCATCGGTGCCGCATCGGCCGTCGGGATGATCGTCTGCCTAGCGATGTTCAGCCGCGGTAACCGTTCGTGATCGGCAGTCGGCGATCCTTGCCGAATGCCTTCACGCTGACTCGCACCCCCGGCGGACACTGACGACGTTTGTATTCGTTGAGGTCGACCAATCGGGCGATGCGACGCACCATGTCCTCGGGGTGCCCCAACTCGATGATCTCGGCCGCTGTTCGGTCGTGTTCGACGTACAGCGCCAGAATCGGATCGAGCACCTCGTAGGGAGGCAGACTCTGATCGTCGCGTTGGTCGGGCCGCAGTTCGGCCGACGGAGGCTTCGTGAGCACCGACGCGGGAATGATCTCGCGACCGGCCCGATCGTTGACGTGACGGCTGAGAGCGAACACGTCGAGTTTCAGGAGATCCTTGATGACGGCGTAACCACCGACCGAGTCGCCGTAGATCGTGAAGTACCCGACCGCCATCTCGCTCTTGTTGCCCGTGGTGAGAACCATCCAACCGAACTTGTTCGACAGGGCCATCAGGATCTGCCCTCGACAACGGCTCTGCAGGTTCTCCTCGGTCAGATCGGCGGGGCGGCCCTCGAAACTCGGCCCGAGCATGTCGAGGTATGCCTGGAAAGCGGGTTCGATCGACACCGTGCGGATGTCGATCCCCAACGCGGCGGCCAGTTGGTGCGCGTCGGTGCGCGACCCGTCGCTCGAGTAACGCGAGGGCATCGACACCCCGTGCACGTGCTCGGCGCCGAGCGCATCGACGGCGACCGCGGCCACCAGTGACGAGTCGATGCCGCCCGACAACCCGATGACGACGTCGGTAAAGCGGTTCTTGCGCACGTAGTCGCGCGTGCCGAGCACCAACGCGTCGTACAGCTCGGACATCCGGTCGCCTACCGGCTCGACGGAGCCGGTCACGGGACGATCGACGTCGAGGTCGACCACCAACAGATCGCTCTCGAACCGGCGGGCCCGCGCCACGAGACGACCGTGCGCGTCGAGAACCATCGACGCGCCGTCGAACACGAGCTCGTCCTGTCCGCCGACCTGGTTCACGTAGACGATCGCGCAGGAGTTGTCGCGGGCCCGTTCGGACAGCATGTTTTCGCGCTCGGCCAACTTGCCCACGTGGTACGGCGAACCGTTGATGTTGATGTTGATCCGGGCGCCGAGTCGCGCCTGCTCGGCCACCGGGCCGTCGGGTCGCCAGATGTCCTCGCAGATCGAAACGCCCACCGGCACTCCGGCGACCTCGATCAGTCGATGCCCGCCCGAGCCGGGTTCGAACGTGCGCTCCTCGTCGAACACGTCGTAGTTCGGCAGGAGACGCTTGTGATACACGCTGCGCACGGAGCCGTTCGCGCACACCGCCGCGGCGTTGTGGATCGCCGGTCGACCCGAACCGGGATCGGTGCCCCGACCGGCGTCGACGAACCCGATCACCGCGATGCACGAGCCGGTCATGGCCGCCAGATCTTCGACCACCGCGCGGTTGTCACGCACGAACCCGGGTTTCAGGACCAGGTCTTCCGGCGGGTATCCGGTGGTGCTGAGTTCGGGGAAGGCGACGAGGTCGCAGCCGGCCGCAACCGCCCGCTCGTAGGCGTCGGCGATCAGGGCGCGGTTGCCGGCGAGGTCGCCCACGGTGGGGTTCAACTGGGCCAGGCCGATGCGCACGTTCGCCACGTCGTCGAGGCTAACGGCGGGGCCCGCGTGCGGGTGAGGTCGCGCCGTGAGTCGTCGGCTACCGTGACGGCTTCCGCCAGCACAACGCACCTTCACGAGACAGCGTCGTTTCACACAGCGTTCACAATTGGGCAACGGCGGAGAAACGCCCTGCTGCGACGCTGTTATCGCCCCAACAAATCCGGCTCAGCCGAACTCAATACATGGAGGACCCCCGTGGCCTATCAAGCCGAATACATCTGGATCGACGGCACCGAGCCGACGCCCCTGCTGCGTTCCAAGACCAAGATCCTGGCCGACGACGTGACCACGCCCCCGATCTGGGGATTCGACGGCTCGTCGACCAACCAGGCCCCCGGCGACAAGTCCGACTGCGCGCTGCAGCCGGTCTTCACCTGCCCCGACCCGATCCGTGGCGGTGACAACATCCTCGTTCTCTGCGAGGTCATGCTGGCCCAGTCGAACAAGCCGCACCCGACCAACACCCGCGCCGCGTGCGCCAAGGCCGCCAAGAAGTTCGCCGCCGACGAGATGATCTTCGGCATCGAGCAGGAG
>JBJTFY010000009.1:0-2755 GCA_046093625.1 Actinomycetota bacterium | reverse complement strand
TGCCACGGTCGCCTCGGGTGCACATCGAACTTGTGCGGGCAACCACCGGTGCCCGCGCCGAGCCGTTCCTCGCAAAATTCGCGACCTGGCAGGCGGCGCTCGCCCACCTCGGGGCGAAAGTGTTCGTTCACATCGATGCCGACGCTGTGCTCACCCGCCCGCTCACCGCAGCCGAGGTGGCCACCGCGCTCGGTGGCTCGTCTCTCGCCATGGTCGAGCAGACGACGATCATCGGGTCGACGATGGGCCGGCCGGAGTTTCTGCGCCACTTCGTCGAACACTCCCTGGCATACCTTGCACCCGCGCTCCCAGTACCCGAACTGCACGAGTTCCGGTTCCACAACAGTGGGGTGATTTTGTTTAGGGCCTTAGAACTGCGGAACTTTCTCGATTGGGCAGCTACGACCCGCGCCGCTTCCGACGGCTCCCATCACGTCGGCGCGCACATGATCGCCGATCAGGACTACCTCCAGGTATGGGCGAACCTGCTGCGTCGTGGCCGATGCGGGGAACTCGGCGGTGGATGGAACCATTGCATCTGGTGGGATGCCGACTTCCCCCGACCCGATGCCCGAATCGTGCATTTCAGTAACTTCTGCAATGGGCCACCGTTCGCCACGGTTCGCCGCATGGAGTTGACCCGAGGTGTTGCATCGCCCGTCAAGGAGCGCGTGTCGTTTCTCATCGTGACCCACAATTCGGCCAGCACGATCCGGGACGGGCTCGACGTTTTGGCCACCTTTGACGGTGCAGAGGTTGTTGTCGTCGACAACGCGTCGACCGATGGGACGGCCGAACTGCTCGGAGGCGCGCGCGTGATCCGCAATGAGACCAACGTCGGGTTCGCTTCAGCGGTCGCGCAGGCGGCTGAGGTTGCTACCGGTTCGGTGCTCTGCCTCGTGAACCCGGACTGCTTTCCGACGGGGGAGTTTCTCGAGGCGGCACTCTCTACCATTGAACGCAAGCCGCGCACAGTGGTGGTACCTGTGTACGTGCATTCCAATGGCGTCGTCGTCGCGGGTCGCCAACCCGGCTATACCCGTCGCAAGCTGTTTGGTGACATCTGTGAGACGAACGGCGTGCCTCTTCGCGGACTTCTGGCCGATGGGCGGCGACACGACACCTCTTGGTACTGGCCGCTCGCGGCGTGCTTGATCGTCCGCGCTGACGTATTCGCGAATCTTGGCGGCCTGGAATCGCGATATTTCTGCTACATGGAGGACGTCGAGTTCGGACAAACGTGCCGTCGGGCGGGAGTCGACATCGTTGAAGTCGACGTCCCCGTCGTGCACCTCGGCGCCGCTGGGTCGGCGGTGACTGCGGATCGGCGTCGCGCGTTACTTGACGGGGCGCGCCTTGCTTACGCTCGCAATCATTACGGAATGGCTTTCGCTTTTCAGCTCGCCGTGCTGCGAAGTGTCCTACGGGCCGCTCGCGTCGTGCGACGGTCCATTCGATCGGTGCGGACGTGATCGTTTACGTGCTTCCTGGTGCCGGCGTCTATGGCGGGATCAAGGTAGGAGTGCAGTTCATCGATTTGTTGCGGTCAGTCGGCGTCGATGCGGTGGCGGCTACTCCTGACGGCGAGGCCCCGCAGTGGTGCAGGTCAGCGGCGCCGATCGTGGTACGTGAGGAAGTGCTGCCCAGACTCACCGCTGCGGACACAGTGATCTGCTCGTTGCAGCACGATCACGCCGCCGTCCGCGCAACCCCCGCTCGAGCGGTCTTCCACTGTCAGGGCACCGATCCGGCGATCAAATCCGTGGTGGAGGACCCGGACGTGGCGATTCTCACCTGTTGGGCTCAGGCTGCCGAATTCGTGCGGTCGACGGCTGGACGATCTCCGATCGAGGTCGGTCTCTCGATCGATGATGTGTTTTTCGAGCGTGGACCGGGTCGGGTGGAACGACGGGTCGCGTACATGTCCCGACGTGGTCGCACCGACGTCGCTGCTAAACTTGCTGATGTCTCGCACCTCCTGATTGATGGCGACCCTGAGCCAGTTGTGGCCGCGAAGCTACAGTCGTCCGATGTATTCGTGGCTGTCTCCGAGGGCGAATGGTTCGGGCTACCGGCGCTTGAGGCGATGGCGGCGGGCTGCGCGGTGGTGAGCGTCCCAACGGTCGGTGGCGGCGAATATTTGCTTCATGAGCGGAACGCTCTCGTCGTCGAACCGGAGGCGATCCCTGCCACGGTCGCCGAGTTGCTGGCCGACGAAAGTCGCCGAGGTCTCCTACGACGCAACGCGAGGATCACTGCGCAGCGGTATCGACGTTCGGTGCAGGCCGAACGGCTCATTTCGCTGCTCGATGGCACCCTCGGGGAAGTGCTGCGGTGTCGCTGACTGTGGTGATCCCGTCGCGTGCGCTCACGGGGCTGTTGCGCCAATGCCTGTCGTCGCTCGAAGACGCTGCCGCGTTCGCCGCGATCGAGGGCCTACAAGTCGTCGTGGTCGACAACGCGACGCCCGTGCCGTACCGTCGCGCCGAACTCACTACGGACCTCGACCTCAAACTGCTCCGATTTGACACGCCGCGCTCGTTCTCCCGGGCCTGCAATGCCGGGGCACGCGTCGGTGACGAGGCCGCGCCATTATTGTTCCTCAATAACGACGTGCTTTTGCACCGGCGGGCGCTCGTCGACCTTTTTGCGACGGCGCAGTCCTACAGGGCGACCGTGTCGGGGGCACGGCTCGTGTACCCCGACGACACGATCCAACATTGTGGTGTGCTCTTTGATTCTGGCGATCGTGGCC
>JBJTFY010000008.1:0-2469 GCA_046093625.1 Actinomycetota bacterium | reverse complement strand
GAGTTATCGTCCTTGCACCGGTATCACGTTGCAGACGTTCGACCACCTTGAGCCGTGAACTCGTTTCCGAACTCTCGAACTCCCAACCACTGCGCTTGGCGGCCTCGATCATTCGCGCCCTCGCCGGATCGGCGTTCGACCCCACGATGACTGCTCGCGCTGCCCCACCGAACCTGAGGCTGTTCAGTTCCGATCTGAAGTCGACTCGACGATCACCGAGTATCGCCGCCGAGGCCGATTGGTCCATGACGATCAGATCTGGCTCCAAGTACTCGCCACCGAGCAGGTAACGAACATTTACTTCTTGTGCCCATTCTAGAGATCGGTCCAAGGGCTCTGGCGCGCGTTGTGTGGATCGCTGGTCCGACACTTCGATTCTGGCGCACCGCAGAACTTCGTGCTCGTGGGCATCCAATTCGATGTAGGGCCGCCAGGCGGACGTAGACCTGAAGTCACCCACGACTTCTCGCATCGTCTTACCGAAGGTGCCTTTCTGGATCTGCGTTCCACGCCTTTCTGCGATGTTCTGCAGTGTCTGACCCAAGGTGGCGAACTTCAAGCCTTCGTGGGACAAGAGATCGCGACTGTCCTCGCGTTCGATCAGTACTTCCAGAAAGGTGACCGCTAGTTCGCGTGGAGAACTCGATCGAGAGCGGTGACCCACCACTGCTTCGATGTTCCTCAGGATCTGCGCGACGTACTCCTTGCCGATGGTCGCTGCATGGGCCACGAGCGGATTCTGTGACGACGCCTGAACGACTGAGGGAGTCGGCTCGGAGACTTTCGACGTCGTTGTGTGAGCGTCCACTTCGGCAATGTGCAACGCCAGAAGGTCCTGCTTGCCGAGGCGACCGATTTTTCTCCTCAGATTTTCGATCTTCGTGTCGTATTCCGCCTTGCGGATCACGCTCGGTTTCGCGAAGCAACTCGAGTCTTGTGAGCGATGACCGAGGTTTCGCTCTCCCACGAAGCTTTTCACGTCGTAACAGGCCCGCAAGATGGCGTACTCACCTTCCCAACGCATGAATACAGAGGGGCGCTCCTTGCCCTTTCGACCAAGGCGGTCGACGGGCATCGGACCGTCATATGGGATTCTCGCCAGGAGCACGTCGCCGGGTCGTAGACCTCGAATCCATTCCGGTTGAGAACTGAGAACGGTTTCGGCCGCTTTTCGACCCCAGTCCGCGGTTGGTGTCTGACTCCTCCGCGTTTCGAATGGACTACGAAGGGATTTGGGAAAGACGTTTTCCACCACGTGCCCCCACGGGTACGAAACGATTCTCGCGCGAAAGGTGTCGTCTGGCATCGGGATCTCGTCGTCGAACTTGTCGCGCGAAACGACGCCACATACTCGATGTTCCTCGTTCACCCACGCATACGTGTCGTCTTGCAACTGACCGATGATCCGAACATTTAAGGCCTCTCCACTGGCCTTCGAGACATTGACGTCCAGGACGAAATAGCGCAGATAGATCGCATACTCCTCGTCGGGAGATTGAGGAACATCGATGTCGGGGAAGACGTCGACCACAGGGTCGTTCTTTTTGTCGAGTTCGTCGCGAATCGCCGACAGCTCCGACAGCAATTGGTCCATTGATACGGCCAAGCGCTCATCGAGTGACACCAGATCCTCTCTAAGGTGTCGGATCGATCCGTCGATCGGATCTTCCGATTTCACGTCGACCACCGCAGTTTCGACCACCAACTCAGGCAGCGGTCGGGATCTCTTCCACCAACGTTTCATCGCAACCTCCCATTGGGGACATCCTGACTCACGTGCCGATTCCATCCAATACGAATCGGTCGATTTGCCACAAATGGTGTAGGGGTCACGGCAGGATTTGGCTCACCGCGAGAATCGCACGGGCGTGCATCGCCGCCTCGCCGGGCGCCAGGGTCGGTCCGAGTTCGACGATGAAAGCGGTGTCGGAGTCGTACGTGCGTCGCTGCCACGTCGCCGCGACACCGGTGTAGGTGCCACCGGGAACTCCTTCGAGCGGCAAGCCCGTGAGGCGCGCGTATTCCTCGCGCACTTGCTTGTCGGGTCCCGACGACGGCGCGATGCTGAAAGCATCCTGATGGAACCAGACGGTGAGATCCGGACGTAGTTCGTCGACGAACGCCACCATGGCCTGTGTCTCGGGTTCGCTCGCGGCCGCCGGCCCGGCGTATTCCCAATTTCCCAACTGGGCGATCGGCCCCCAGTCGTTGGGGAAGTTGCGGTTGAGGTCGACTCCGTTGGCGTTCTGGCGACGATCGGCGACGAGCCCGTCGACGTTCAACGCCGGCATCAGGTACAAGTCGACATTCGCTGGAATCTCGGCGGCGTCCATCGTGCGCAACTCGGTGACGACGTCGAGTCCGGCCTGCTCGTTTCCGTGGATGACCCCCACCACCAGCACCACCACGCGCGACGGATCGTCCGGCGACAGCGTCGCGCCGGTGGTGTCCAACCGATGGATCACCTCG
>JBJTFY010000007.1:0-2101 GCA_046093625.1 Actinomycetota bacterium | reverse complement strand
TTCCTCGATGCGGTGCCGCGCCAAACCGAGCGTGACGGCCGAGCCGAAGACCGGGAACGACAACTCGCGCAACAGGAACTGCAGGGCACCTACGTGGTCTTCGTGCCCGTGCGTCGCCACGCAGCCCACCACCCGATCGGCGTTCTCGCGCAACCAGGTGAAATCGGGCAACACCAGGTCGATGCCGTGCATGTCGGCGTCGGGGAACATCAAACCGCAGTCGATCAACAGCAGGCGATCGTCCTGTTCGATCACCATGCAGTTGCGACCGATCTCCCCCAGTCCCCCGAGGAAGATCACCCGCACCGGATTCGGCATCAGCGAACCGTCGCCGACGCGGTGCGTGCCGCGTTCAGGTTCGCCCACACCGTGGCGGCCCGCTCGGCCACGAAGGCCGCGGGCGGACCCATCGGCAGACGGCATTCCCCCACCGGCACCCCGAGCATGTTCATCATCACCTTGCTCGGACTCGGATTGGGCGAGTCGTCGCCGGTCTCGAAGGCGAAACTCTCGAGCAGACTCTGGTTGATCGCGCGCGCACCGGCGGTGTCGCCCGCGGCCCAGGCGTCGAACATCCGCTGGTGCTCGGGGGCCGACCAGTGCGTGGCCACCCCGATCACCCCCTCGGCTCCGACGGCGAGCAACGGCAACGTGAGTCCGTCGTCGCCGCTGTAGACCTCGAAACCCGCCGGCGCCTGATTGATGACGTTGGCCGTCTCGGCGGGATTGCCGGCCGCGTCCTTGAGGGCCACCACGTTCGTCACCTCGCGGGCCAAGGTGAGCAACGTCGGGGTGTTGATCTTGCGTCCGGAACGCACCGGGATGTCGTACACCACGACCGGCAGATCGGTGGCTCCGGCGACCGCGCGGATGTGTGCGGCGATGCCCGACTGGGGCGGACGGTTGTAATACGGACAGACCGCGAGAATCCCGGCGGCTCCGAGTTTCGTGGCCTCTCTGGTCATGTGGACGGAGTGCGCGGTGTCGTTCGTCCCGGTGCCGGCGATGACCGGAATGGTCACGGACTCGATGACCGCGGCGAAGAGGCTCAACCGTTCGTCGTCGGTGAGTACCGGGGCCTCGCCGGTGGTACCGGCGATCACGAGGCCGTCGTTGCCGTTCGCCTGCAACCAGCGCGCGAGGTTCCGCGCCCCGTCGAGGTCGAGCGAACCGTCGGCGGCGAACGGCGTGACCATCGCGGTGACGACGCGACCGAAGCGGGCCATCAGAACGAACCCTCGGCGGCACGGTCGATGCCCTGCGACAGGATCAAGTCCTCGTGAAGTTCCATCCAGACGTCGTGGAACGATCCGCACATCACTCCGGTGAACATGTTCGTCTGTCCGGCCACCACCGCGGCACAGGTCGACTCGAGCCGCGGTACGTACGGGGACAGACGGGCGATCACTCCGCTCATCGCCGACACCACGGGTGCACTCGCGGCGTGCAGGTCGACCAATCGCGCGACCACCTTCGCGTCGTACGCCGCGTCGGAATGGTCGTTGGGTGCGCCGTCGCGCAACTGCCAGTCGCCGCAGAGCGTCTTGAACGCGGTGTTCAACTCGAGGAACGCGTGGTAATGCGGCGACAACGAGGTCAGATCGACGTCGCGCAGGTCGGCGGCGAGTGCACCGGGATGTTCGGCCTTGCCCGCCGGGGTCAACTGCCACAACGAGCGGGCCTCGCGGAACATCGCCCATTCGGCGGCGGCGAGGTCGGCGAGGTGTTGGTCGACTTCGGCGTGGTCGAGTGCGGTCATCTCGGCGAGGGTCTCGCTCTTGGCGAAACCCTTGATGCGCAGAGCGTGGTGGGTGAGAAATCGGGCGTCACTGGGCATACGGAGCCGAGCGTAGTGGTCGCACCCCACCCCCGACCGACCTGTATCTTCGGAGCGTGGACGATTCGCCGACCGAAGCGACGCGCACCACCCTCGTGATTCCGGCCGACCTCGACGAGGTCCGCGCCGCCGAGGTACGGGCGTTGGCGGTGCGCGTGTTCACCGCGTTGCGCTGCGAGGGATTGGCGAGGGTCGACTTCTTCTACGAGCCCGACGGCCGCGGGTTCCTGTGCAACGAGGTCAACACCATGCCCGGTTTCACAC
>JBJTFY010000006.1:0-15124 GCA_046093625.1 Actinomycetota bacterium | reverse complement strand
GGTTGCGGGCGACCCTGTGGTCGCCGAGCCAGAACGATGCGACGGTTCGATCGGTTGCTTCCCATGACCTCAGAGACCTCCGTCGATTCCGATGATCTGACCAGTAACCCAACTCGACGCCGGTGACACGAGATACAACGCGGCTAGTCCCAGGTCCTCGGGTGTTCCCAGACGACGCATCGGCAGACGAAGGATCTTCTCGAGCCGGGGCAGGTCGCTCTCTTCCAGACGCATCGCTTTCATCATGATCTCGGTGGGAACCGCGCCGGGCATGATGCAGTTCACGCGGATGCGCGGACCGAGTTCCTTGGCGTAGGTGACGGTGAGCGAGTTCACCGCCGCCTTGGCCGCGGCGTAGTGGCCGCTGCCCATGACGGTGCTGACCGCGGCCTTCGACGAGATGTTGACGATGCGTCCGCCGTCGCGCATCAGGCGCGCCGCAGTGTTCGTGCAGACCCAGATCGAGGTGAGGTTGAGTCGCATCGTCGCGTCCCACTCGACCGGATCGAGTTGGGTGAGCGGAGCCTGGATGGGCGAACCGCCGGCGTTGTTGATCCAGATGTCGAGGTGACCGAACTCGGAGATGGCCTTCTGGGCCAGGGCTTCGACCGCGGCGTTGTCGGTGACGTCGGTGGGCATGGCGACGGCCCGCCCCCCGGCGGCGCGGATGTCGGCGGCCACCCGTTCCACTTCGTCGGCCCGACGGGCCGCGCACACCACGGCGGCCCCGGCGTTGGCGAGTGTGTGCGCGATGCCCTCTCCGATTCCCCGACCCGCTCCGGTCACCACCGCCACGTCGTCGGACAGATCGAACAACTTGCTGGTTGCCTCTCCCATGAATTCCCCCTTGCCTCGAGCGAAAGTTACCAGTAGTAAGTAAGGCGGGGAAGGGCTTCTTTCGTTCGCCCCAGTCGATGGAGCAAACTGACGCGATGAGCAAGCCAACGGGGGTGGCCACTCGGCGGCCGGGTCGGCCGGTGGGTGGGCAACTGGAGGTCGGGCGCGAGCACGTGCTCGACGCCGCCGAGCGGGTGATCGCCCGTGACGGTGCGGGCGCGTCGATCGACGCCGTCGCCGTCGAGGCCGGGGTCACCAAGCCGATCGTCTACGACCGGGTGGGCGGACGTTCTGATCTCGCCGACGCCCTCGCCGAGCGACTGGCCGATCGGATGGTGAAGGCCTCCGCCGCCGCGATCGGCTCGTCGACCGGGCTCACCAAGGACACCTTGTCCCGAGTCATCGAGGCCAGCCTGACCGTCGTCGGTGAACACCGTCATCTCTTCTTGTACGTCACCGGCGGGACCACCGAGCAGACCGCGTTGGGTCGGCTCAAACTGGCCGAGCGCTCGACCGCACCCATGACGGCGGCGTTGGTGGCCTGGCGCACCGAGTTCGCCCGGGGCACCGAGGTGGCCGAGGCCTGGGCGTTCGGCATCGTCGGAATGTTGCAGATGGTGTCGATGTGGTGGCTAACCCAGCACGACCGCTCGGCCGCCGAGGTGGCCGGGCAGATCACCGATCTGTTGTGGCACGGCCTGCCCGGGGGTGGACCGGAGTCCTAAATTACGAGGGGTAGATAAGACCCTCGCGAGGGTGTTACTGTCGTCACAGGTTTGTTGGGGGGAACAGCATGGCCGCACAAGACAACTACGAGGATCTCACCGAGTGCGCGCTCACTCCGGAGCTCGAGCACAAGTTGGTGAACTCGCTCGGTGAATGCGTGTTCATGTGGGTGAACAGCAAGAACGAGCCCTTCGGCGTGGTGATGTCGTACCTGCCCAAGGACGGCAAGTTGTGGCTCACCGCGGCCGAGACGCGCAAGCGGATCCCGGCACTGCGTCGCAACCCGCGTTCGGCGATCTGCATCAACAGCACCGGCTCGAAGATGGGCGGTGGCAAGACGGTCACCTACAAGGGCAACTGCTTCATCCACGACGATCGCGCGACGAAGGACTGGTTCTATCCCGAGTTCGCGAACCGTCTGCGTCCCGACAATCCCGCCGCCGCCGAGGCCTTCCGCACGTTCCTCGACTCGCCGCACCGCGTGATCATGGAGTTCATCCCCGATTACGCCCTCAGTTTCGACGCGACCCTCATGTGGGCGCGTTCGCCCGAAGCCGTCCAGTAACCCACAACATCCAACGGAGAACATCATGTCGATGACCGAAGAAGTCCCCGCACACCTGCAAGGCAACGGCCGCCCGACGCAGGAGGAGTTGACCCTCACCGACCTCAAGGTGGTCGGGCACATCCCGGCCGAACTCGACGGCCGGTACCTGCGCAATGGCGCCAACCCCATCACGGGCATGAGCGACCACCCCTTCTTCGGCGACGGCATGATCCACGGTGTTCGCCTGCGCGACGGCAAGGCCCAGTGGTACCGCAACCGCTACGTGCAGACGCCCTTCATCAAGGACCCGTCGATCGACATCCTCGATCCGAACGTCACGCTCGACATGAAGTGCTCGAAGGCCAACACGCACATCGTCGGTCACGCCGGCAAGATCCTCGCGCTCGAGGAGGGTCACTTCCCGTACGTGTTGGATGGCGACCTCAACACTGTCGGCCCGACCGATTACAACGGCGTGCTGAAGGGCCCCTTCACGGCGCACCCCAAGATCTGCCCGACGACCGGCGAGATGTTGGCCTTCGGCTACGCACCCCTGCCTCCGTACCTCACGTACTTGCGGGTGGCGGCCGATGGAACCTTGGCCCAGGTCGAGCCCATCACCGTCACCGGTCCGACGATGATGCACGACTTCAACATCACCGAGAACTACGTGATCTTCATGGATCTCCCGGCGGTCTTCAACCTCGACCTCGCTCTCGAGGGCAAGATGCCGATCGAGTGGAGTGACTCCTACCCGGCGCGTCTCGGTGTGATGCCACGCAACGGAAACGATTCGCAGGTGAAGTGGTACGACATCAACCCCTGCTACGTCTTCCACCCGATGAACAGCTACGAGGACGGCGACAAGATCGTGCTCGACGTGGCTCGCTTCGAGCACATCTGGAAGAAGGATGCGATGGACTTCCCGTTGCCCTTGCTGTGGCGTTGGGTGATCGACACCCGAACCGGCAAGGTGACCGAGGAGCAGATCGACGATCGCTCGGGTGAATTCCCGCGCGTGAACGACGCCGTCATCGGCAAGAAGCACCGCTTCGGCTACGAGATGTCGATGGGCAGTGCCGGCTTCGGCGAGGTCGACGCCGGCGCCATCTTGAAGTACGACCGCCAGACCGGAACCCGCACGTCGATCGAGTTGGGCAAGGGTCGGGTGTCGGGAGAAGCCGTGTTCGCGCCGGCCGCGGGGGCGACCGCCGAGGACGACGGCTATCTCATGACTTTCGTGTACGACGCCGCGTCGGACACGAGCGAGTACGTGATCTTCGACGCCAAGACCATGAGCGCCGATCCGATCGCGACCGTCCACTTGCCGCGGGTGCCCTTCGGGTTCCACGGCAGTTGGGTACCGGCCAACGTGGCCAACTGACATCCGCCGCGACCGCGGCGACAATTGAGGGGGGAAAATGAAACGATCCACGAGTTCGGGGACCTCGGGATCACGGCGGCGCCATCGTGCGCTCGCCGCGGTCATCGCGGGAAGTCTCTTCGTCGTCGCCTGTGGCGGCGATGACGGCGGTTCCGAGGCGCCCGCGACCACCGAAGCGCCCGCGACGAGCGACGCCCCGGCCACGAGCGATGCTCCGGCCGGCACCGACGCCCCGGCCAGCGAGGAACTGCCGGCGCCGACCGGCGAAGAGATGGTGATCGGCCTCGTCAACACCGAAGGCGGTGCGGGAGGTCTCGACTTCCCCGACATCCGACGCTTCATGGAGGCGGCCATCGAATACACCAACCAGCACGGTGGTCTTGGCAACCGGCCGGTGAAGTTGGAATCGTGCGTCGTCAAGGGGAACCCCGAGACCTCGCAGGCCTGCGCCCAGGAACTGGTGGGCAAGAACGTCGAGTTGATCCTTCTGGGTCTCGACCTCTTCCCGGACTACAAGACCTACGACGCCGCGGGCATTCCGGTGATCGGAGTGTTGCCGATCCTGCCGCCCGACTACACCGCGAACGCGTTGTTCCTCACCGGTGGTAACGCCACCTCGCAGGCCGCTTCGGCGGCTCTGGCCAAGGACTACTTCAACGCCACCAGCGTCGGCATCATCCACGCCGACAACGCCGGTGCCAACTCGACCGCGGCATCTCTCGAAGCCGCTCTCGACAAGGCCGGTATCGCGTGGACCGCGGTCAAGGGCGGCGACAACGAGACCGACGCCGGCTTCCAGGGCCTCATGCGTCAGGCCACCGAGGGGAACCCCGATGTCCTGGTGTCGCTCTACTCCGACGCCGGCTGCATCGGCACCATGCGCGCTCGTGCCTCGCTCGGCATCACAACGCCGGTGATCACCACCAACATCTGCGCCGACAAGGACGTCATCGACGCCGTCGGTGACGATGCGACGGGCTGGTACTTCGCCGGTCTCGCCGAGGAGAAGGACACGCCCGAGCGCGCCATTCTCAAGCGCACTCTGGCCCCGGTGATGGGGATCCCCGAGGAGGAAGTGACCGCGGCGTCACTCGGCCTCGGTGGACTGGGATACGTGTTGTGGATGTCGCTCATCGACTACGGGCAGAAGATGGTCGCCGAGGGAACCGATCTGACGGGCGAGAGCCTGTACTCGTTCCTGAAGTCGGCCGAGGGTCTCTACCTCTTCGGAGGCGTGACCCCGATCGCCTGTGGATCGAACACCAGCTACCCGGCGGTCTGCTCGTTCGTGTTCCCCTTCGCCACCTATCTGGGTGACGGCGTGGTCGGACCGATCGCGGACCTCGAGGCCGTGACCGGATCCAATCTGGTCGACAGCTCGCCCTACCTGCCCTGACCGTGAACCCGCTGTCGAGCGACGGAGGAACACATGACTGATTACTTGTTCTATCTGTTGCTCGGCAGCGGGGCGGGGGCCATCATCGCGGCCCTCGGTCTCGGCATGGTCGTGACCTACCAGGGCTCGGGCGTCGTCAACTTCGCCGCCGGCTCCATGGCGATGTGGGGAACCTACGTGTACGCGGAACTACGCAACGGCGCGTACGTGTTCCCGATACCCGGCTTGCCCGATCGCTATCACTTCGGAGACGACGTCGGATTCCGTTGGGCGATGTTGCTGGCGTTGCTCACGGCCGCCTTGTTGGGCCTCGTCGTGTACGCGTTGGTCTTCAAACCGTTACGACAAGCACCGGCTCTCGCCAAGGTCGTCGCCAGCGTCGGGTTGATCATCGTCTTCATCACCCTCGTCGAGAAGCGGTTCGAGGGTGTGACGGCGATGCGGGTGGCGCCGATCCTGCCCCGCGAACCGGTGACGATCACGCGGAACCTCACGGTTCCCCGCGACGGCTTGTGGTTGTTGGCCGTCGTCGTCGCCCTCGCCGCGGCGCTCTGGATGGCCAGCAAGTTCTTGCGCATCGGTCTGGCCACCCGCGCCTCGGCCGAGAACGAGAAGGGCGCCGTTCTTCTCGGCTATTCCCCGGACTTTTTGGCCTCGCTCGGTTGGGTGGTGTCGACCGTGGTGGCCACCTTCGTTGCGATTCTCGCGGCCCCACAAGTGCAGTTGAACCCCACCATCTTCACGTTGGCCTTTCTGATACCGGCCCTGGGCTCGGCGCTCATCGGAAAGTTCCAGAACTATTGGCCCACCCTCATCACCGGCGTGCTCATCGGCATGGGCCAATCGATCTGCACCAAGTTGCAGAACGAGATCAGTTGGTTCCCCGAGTACGGCGCCCGTGAGGGCATCCCCTTCCTCGTCATCATCGTCACGATGGTGGTTCTCGGCGAGCGCCTCCCCGAGCGCGGATCGGTCAGCAATTGGAAGCTCCCCTCCGTGCCCCAAGCTCGCGTGACCGTCGTGTCGGTGGCGGTCCCCATCGTGCTGGCGTCCGTCGGACTGTTCGCTTTCGGGCCGCTGTGGCGTGCCGCGCTGATGACGACGGTGATCGCCTCGGTGTTGGCGTTGTCTCTGGTGGTTCTCACCGGGTTCGGTGGTCAGACGTCGCTGGCGCAGATGGCTTTCGCTGGCGTGGCCGGATTCGCCCTGTCGAAGCTGGCGATGCGTTACGACATCCCCTTCCCCATCGCCCCGCTCCTGGCCGCCTTCGGGGCGATGCTCTTCGGTTTGCTCGTCGGATTCCCGGCTCTTCGAGTGCGCAGCACGAACCTGGCCATCATCACCTTGGCCGGTGGAGTCACGATCGCCGAGTTCGTGTTCAAGAACCCGGCAGTCATCGGCGACATCGAATCCGGTGGCGCCAAGATCCCCAATCCCAAACTCGGCCCGTGGGATTTCGGGCTGGTGTTCGGCAACAAGGTGTCGCGGCCGATCTTCGGGGTGTTCCTCGTGGTGATCCTGGTGCTGTTGTGCGTCGCGGTGGCCAACATTCGGCGGGCCGGCTCGGGACGCGTCATGCTCGCGGTGCGCGGAAACGAGCGCGCCGCTGCCGCGATCGGTATCAACGTCACGAACGTCAAGATGACGATGTTCGCCTTCTCGTCGTTCATCGCCGGGGTGGGTGGCACGTTGATCGCTTATCGATTCGGTTCGGTGTCCGACCTCTCGTACGGCGTCATGGCGTCTTTGACCGCACTGTCGGTCGCGTACCTCGGTGGAATCACGAGCGTGAGCGGTGCCGTGACCGCGGGGGTCACCGCCACCGCGGGCGTGATGTTCTACGGAATGAACCAGGTGATCGGGGGAATGGGTCGCTGGGAGGCGTTGATCGGCGGAGTGCTGTTGATCTTCACGGCCATCACGAACCCCGAGGGGATCGCCGGCGGTATTCGATTGCAAGTGGCTCAGAAGCGTCGGGAGAAGGAATTGGCGCGCCTCGAGAAGTCCTTGGCCGTCACCTGAAACCTTCACGATCTCCTGAGAGTGCATCACCGTCGGATTCGGCGATCACGGTTAGGGTGAATCGCGACGCAAGAGCGTCGAATTCCCGAAAGGTGTCTCTAATGAGGAAGTTCATCGGTGTGATGGTGTCGGTCGTGGCGGTCGCCGGTTTGGCGGCCTGCGGTGGCGACGACGGTGGGAGTGGTGGCGGTGGCGCGGCCGACAAGGTGGCGGCCTCGCTGATCGACTCGATCGAGAGCGAAGGCGTGACCGTCGATGCCGACTGCGTCAAGGACGTCGTGGCGAAGGTCTCGGCCGA
Organism: Actinomycetota bacterium; assembly: GCA_046093625.1. Classification (GTDB taxonomy): domain Bacteria; phylum Actinomycetota; class Acidimicrobiia; order Acidimicrobiales; family Ilumatobacteraceae; genus Casp-actino8. The sequence continues at coordinate 7,914 of JBJTFY010000006.1, read as the reverse complement.
CGATCTCGCGATCCTGAGCGACAATCTGGCCGCCCTCGAGGACTCCTCGGTCGACGTCGATTCCCTCGGACTGTCCGAGGACTTCTTCACGGTGTTGACGGAAATCGACGCTTGCGTCTCGGAGTGATCACCCGGTGGTGACGGCGACGGAACCGGCCTTCACGGTGAAGGTCTTCCACGTCGTCACCGCCGAGCCCTCGACGAGGGCATTGTCGACGATGCGGTAATCGGCCGTCCACGTGTCGGCCGAGATCGTGTGCAGGGTGTAGCCCCGATGGGCCACCTCGGCGTCGATGATGTTCGGTAGTGCGATGAGCAGCGACTCGGTGGAGGTGTCGATGTTGCCGCTCGACGAGATCGACGTCGTCACGAACTCGACGCCGCGCGACGTCGTGGGTTCGGCCGTCGTGGTCAGTTGTCCCACGCCGGCGAGGTGAATGTCGCCGGTGACGACCACGAGGTTCGTCGCCCCGGTCGCCGCTATGGAGTCGAGAATGCGATCACGACTCGGTGCGTACCCGTCCCACTGGTCGTAGTTGAGGATCGCCGCGCCGACGCGGATGTCGGTCATCACCGTCTGATTGGCGAGCACCGTCCAGATCGCGTCACTCGCGGCGTTCTCCGCGACCCAGGCCTCCTGCTCGGCGCCGAGCATCGACCGTTCGGCGACCGCGGCCTCGTCGCAAGCCGGCCCTAACTGGAGCACGGCGTCACCGCACGCTTGATCGTCGCGATATTGACGACCGTCGAGCACCAGCATGTTGATCAAACCACCCCACGTCACCTGCCGGTAGATCGCGAGGGACTCGTCGACGGGCGGATCGAGGCGCACGGGCATGTGCTCCCACCAAGCCTGGTAGGCCGCGGCACGTCGTGCGGCGTAGCCGACGGTGTCGGCGGCATCCTGGGGTGTGAGCCCGGCATAGTTGTTCTCGACCTCGTGGTCGTCCCACGTGACGATCCAGGGGCACATCGCGTGAGCGGCTTGCAGGAGCGGGTCACTCTTGTAGAGCGCGTAGCGATCGCGGTACGCGACGAGATCCTTGATCTCGTCGCTGTTGTGCAGGCGCACGGTCGTCTCGTCGAGCGTGCCCACGCCTCCTTCGTAGATGTAGTCCCCGAGGAACACGACGAGGTCGGGAGCCGCGGCGACCATGTCGTCGTACGCCGTGTAGAAGCCGTCGGTGTAGTTCTGACACGAGGCGGTCGCGATGCGCACCGGGTCGGTCGTCCCGGCCGCGGGTGCGAGCCGGGTGACCCCGACCGGGCTGGTGTGCTCGGCGATGCGGAACCGGTAGTAGGCCGGTGATCCCGTCGGCGGGGAGATCTCCGCGTGCACGCTGTGGCCGTAGCGCGACAACGCGGTGGTGTCGCCGGACCCGAGTATTTCGGCGAATTCGGGATCGCTTGCGATCTCCCAACGCACGTCGTAGTCGAGATCGCCCAACCCACCACCGTTCAGCGGATCCGGGGCGAGTCGGGTCCAGATGATCACCGAACTCTCGTTGGGATCACCCGAAGCCACACCCAGCGTGAAGGGGTAACCGGTGAAGTCGACCGGCGGCAAGGTGGTCGTGGTCGTGGTCGTGGGTGCCGTGGTATCGGGCCCGCTGTCGGGCCCGGGTTCGGAGCGCCCTCCATCGTCGGTGGAACAGGCCGCCACCACGACGGAGGCACCGAGGGCGAGAAAGAGGCGGCGGGAGATCGGTTGACCCATGCGTCGATTGTGTCAGAGACCGGGGGTCGCGAATTCACGTGACGGGTCGCGCGACCCATCGCGCGTCAAGTCCCGTCTGACCACCCTTCCGTTGTCGGTGGTCGAGCACCCACCCCGACCCGTGAAAGGAGCACGCGTGCGCGCAACAACGGTCCTCGTCCTGTCGATTCTCGGTGCCTGTGGCGGGTCGCACGGTCTCGTGACGGGCTGGCCCGTCGACGAAGCGGCACCCCCGACCGGGTCGCCCGTGGTCGAGGTGTCCGAGGCGGGTGTGTCGACCTCGGTCGCATCGGCCGCCCTCACGACGGCCACCGATTTCGACCACCTCATGGAACTGCGCATCGCCTGCGGTCGGCGACCGGAGGCGTGTGACGTGGATGCCTTCGCCCTTGTCGGCTCGCCGTTTCACGAGGAGCAACGTCGGCTGATGTCCGATCGGGCGATGCATCACATCGTGGCTTCTCGTGATGGGGCGATTCGTTATCGCATCGATCAGGTGGCCCCGGGCGACCCGGGCACCGTCATCACGACGTGCCTGTTCGACGACGTGGTACTCACCATGGACGGTGCGGTCTTCGACGACTCGACCTTCAGTGCCGTGATCGCCTGGACCATGGTGCCTTCACCGAATGGTGCCCGTTTGAGCGACAGTCGGGTCGTTTCGTCGAGTACGGAGGTCGACCTGTGCGCCGCCTCCGCCTGATCATGTCGATCGCCGTCGCCGCCCTCGCGGCCGTTCCCGCGCTCGACCTGCACCGTGTCGCCTCGGCCGCCGACGTCAGCGGCGGTGCTCAGGACGGGATCATCTGGGCCGGCGTGCAGGCCGGCCTTCCGCCGAGCGGTTCCGGAGCGTCGTCGTGCACGTGGCGACTCGCGGTCACCTACGACGCGAACATCGGTAGCACGACGTCGATCTCCCGCGTCGTCGGAGCGATTCGCTACGACCTGTACGACCGTCGGTGTGGTGCCGACTTCGCACAGGTCTGGATTCCCCGACTCTCCGCATCGCAGGTGGCGCGCAATGCGGCGGTGTTGGTGCGGGGACGTCTGCCCGCTCCGGTGCCGTCGTTCGCACCGGGCACGTCGTCGATGGTGACCAAGTTGCCCACGTGGTTCTGGGTCGATCCGTCGTGGTGGACACCGGTGACCGCCCCGGCCTGTATCCCGCCGATCGGGGGGCCGCTGTGGGCGCGCGCGCCCGCCACGCCGACCCGGCTGACGTTCCTGACGCAGGACGACCCCGAGCCCGATGGCACCGGGCTCGGTTCGGCGCAATGCGACGGTCCCGGATCGGTGTGGGACGCGTCGATTCCCGACGAAACCGATTCGTCCTGCTCGTACGAGTTCGGGCACTCGTCGTTGTCGCGTCCCGGTGGCGTGTTCGTCGGCGTCGTCGGCGTCGAGTGGCGCATCTCATGGACCTCGAGCACCGGCGAAGGCGGATCCTTGCCGACGCACACCACGTCGACCTTCGTCGTGAGCCGGGTGGGCGAGATTCAGGCGCTCGTCGACTGAGGTGTCCGCTGCGACCACAGCACGCCGACGATCACCAGCGCCGCTCCGAGGAGCTGGACCGGCTTCAGGGTCTCGTCGAGGATCAGCACGACCCACACGAGGGTGAGCACCGGTTCGGTGGAGGCCACCAACGCGGCCGACGAGGGCCCCAAGCGCTTCACGCCGAGGAAGAAAGCCATGCTCGCGAGCACGGTGCTGATGGCGGCGAGTCCGACGACCGACGCGTATCCGCCCGACGTCGTCGGCGTGTGGAACGAGCCCGACACCGTCGCCACCACCGCGGCGAACGCCAGTGATCCGGTGAGGCTCCACGCCGAGGCCACGATGCCGTCACTACCTTTCTCGACCAAACGCTCGCTGTAGATCACGTATCCGGCGTAGGTGAGCGCGTTGCCGAGCGTGAGCATCAGTCCGAGCACGGTGGCGCCACCCGCTCCGTCGAGCACCTCGGGAACCGTGAGCGCGATGCCGAACAGGGTGATGAGCACCGCGACCCACACGTGCCGACCGGCGGGTCGACCGAGCAACGTGGATCCGACCGCGACCATCGCGGGATAGGTGTAGATGATGACGATGTAGAGCGCGCCCGGTAGCTCGTCGAGCCCGGCGAAGGCGAGCCACGCCACTCCCCCGAAGAGCACACCGGCCGAGAACCTCGGCCACCAGGCGACCGAGAACGGCCCGGGGCCGCCCCGTCGGGCGCGCACGAGCACCACGACCCACGCCAGTGGTACCGCGACGAGGAAGCGCCACGTCAGGACGTCGACCGAGTCGAGTTCCTTCAGCACGTTCTTGCCGAAGATGGTGAACAACGAGTACGCGGTCGCGCTCACGAGCATCCAGATGATGCCGAGGCGCTTGGCGCGTTCGTTCGTCGACACGAATCAGAGACGCTACGCCATCAGACCGTCGGGAGCGTGGCTCGCCGCGTGCCGCATCAGCAGGTCCTCGAGTGCGCTCGCCGTCATCGGTCGCGCGTAGAGGTGTCCTTGGTGCGTGGTGCACCCCAGGGCCAGGAGTGCGTCGGCCTGCGAACCCGATTCCACACCGTCGGCCGACACCGCGAGACCGAGGTCGCGCGCCAGGGTCACCATCGCGCGCACCACCGCGCGGTCGTTGGGATGCGACGTCAACGCGTCGACATGCAGTCGATCGACGCGAATCTCGTCGAGCGGGAGCGTGCGGATCATCGACAGCGAGCCACCGCCGCGACCGGCGTCCTCGAGGCACACCCGCGCCCCGAGTCGGCGCAATTCGGTGAGAACCCCGGCCGCCCCCATCACGTCGCCGAGCACGGCGGTCTCGTAGATGTCGAGCGTCAGCAGGGTGGGATCGATTCCCGTGAAGTACGACTGCACCTGACCGTCACGCCATGCGCGTGGCGTGCATCGGTGCGGGAGATTCACCCGGAACCGGAATCCAGCCGGAAGACCGAGAGCCGTGAGTCGGCGTATCACGGGGCGCGTCTGCTGCATGATGACGCTCGTCAACCGCTCGAGGGTGCTGGCGTCCTCGGCCATGGTGAGCATTTCGGCCGCATTGGCGATGGTCCCGTCCTTCTTCAACCACCGCGCCAGCACTTCGGCGCCCACCAGTCGGCCGGTCGAAGCGTCGAATTCGGGTTGGAAGAAGGGGACGACGTCACCGGCGTCGATCGACCGGCGCAGGGCGCGTTCCTCGGTGGCCCGGCGTTGCATGTCGGCGCGCACTGCCGGGGTGAACACCTCGATGCGATCGCGCCCGGAGTCCTTCGCGCGGTGCAACGCGGCGTTGGCGAAGCCCACGATCGACGACGGGGTGTCGTCGACCTCGGGACCTATCGCGATGCCGACGCTGGCCGACACCCGTACGAGTCGACCGGCCAATTCGAGCGGCTCACCGATCGACCGGGCCAGTCGCTCGGCGATGGCGACCACTCGATCGATGTCGGTCGCGTCGTCCATCACGATCACGAACTCGTCGCCTCCGAGGCGGCCCGAGGTGCAGTCGTCGGGCAGCACCGCCGTGATGCGTCGCCCCATCACCTGCAACAGCTGGTCGCCCGCACCATGGCCGAGGGAGTCGTGGATGCGCTTGAAACGGTCGATGTCCATGAACAGAACGGCGATGGGTCGCTCATGGGATCCCATGATCTGCTCGAGGCGGGTCATGAACCCCCCACGGTTGAGCAGGCCGGTCATGGAGTCGTGCGTGGCGACATGGGCGAGTTCGGCTTGGGCGGCCAGGACCCGGCGGTGTTCGTCGCCGAGGGACCGCAGGTCCGACTCCGTCTGCCGCCGTCGGCCGTTCACGACGGCCAGGACGGCCAAAGACGTCACGACAGCGAGGGCCAGAACCACGAGGAACACAACCGTTTGTCGGCCCGAATCCGGCCCACCTTGACCAATTCCCGAGACTTTTCGCCCCGGTCGGGTCCCGTCTCACCGAATGTGAGGGCCGAACAAGAAATTCGTCAGAAAAGTGTCAGGTCGGTCCGCGAAGTGGCTCTCGAACGGTGAGGGCACAACGGGTGCCCCACGAACAAAGGATCACAACAATGAACAAGCTCATCACCACCAGCGCCATCACCGCTCTGGCAGTTCTCGGTCTCACCGCTTGCGGGGGGTCCGAGAAGGAAAGCGCCGAGGTTTCCGAGGTCACCAAGGTGGTCACCGTGACCCGCGTCATCGACGGCAACGTCGGATCGATCGCTCCGACGGCCAGCAAGTCCGCTCCCGATCCGGTGGCTCCGGTGACCAGTGAGTCCGCTCCCGAGCCGGCGGCTCCGGTGACCAGTGAGTCCGCTCCCGAGCAGGCCACCCCCGAGCAGGCCGCAGCCGACCAGTCCGGTTCGGTCGTGCTGCCCGGTCTGTCGTTCCCCGAACTGTCGCTTCCGCCGGTTTCGATGCCCGACTTCAGCCGCTTGGCGGATTTGAACTTTCCCTCGAGCGCCGACGTCTCGGTGGGCTGTTCGGGCACCAAGGCCCTCGTCACGGTGGAAGTCAGCGGTGGATCGGGCGCCCTCTCCGTGACGGCCTCCCGGATGAGCCTGGTTGGCACCATCAGCACCGTCGATTTGGCTGCCGGGACCACTCCGGGTCTCTTCGAAGGCATGGTTGCGGGCTGGTTCGACAGCGTTACCGTGGTCGTGACCGACGGTCTCGGTCGCACCGCCACCCAAACCATCACCTTCGACCTGGTGGGTTGCTGAACAACGACCCGAACATTCACCAGCGAAGACACCCATTAGAAAACGGAGAAACACCATGAAAATGTCCCTGAAAATCGCCGCAGGTATCGCCGCGGCCAGCTTGAGCCTGATGGCCTGCGGAGGTGACGACGCGAGCACCTCGACCGAGGCGCCCGCTGACACCGAAGCGGGTTCCGAGGCCCCGGTCGTCACCGAAACCCCGGCCGCCACCGAGGCCCCGGTGACCGAGGCGCCCGCCGCCACCGAGGCCCCGGAAGCCCCGGCTGCCACTGAGGCGCCGGCGGCTCCCGAGGCGCCGACCACCCCCTCGGCGCCCGCGGCCACCGGGCCGACGTTCGGCGCGATCACGCTTGACTGCCTCAACCGCGGTCTCCGTGTGAGTGCTGAAGTCAACGAGGGTTCCTCCGACATCTCCCGGGTCGTCGTGAAGCGAGCCAACGATGAGAATGCGGAACTCGAGACCCGCCTGTCGTTCCTCGGACCCGACACCGGGGCGGGCAACGTTTGGAACGGTGTCAATGTGGCGGGAACCGTCGATCGGGTCACGATCGTGGCCACCGACGCCGCCGGTCGCACCGCCAGCACTCAGAAGAGTTTCAACCTGCCCTGCTGAGACGCGCCGAGTTTCCTCGAGGCCCCGAACATGAGTGCGTGTGACTCATTTTCGGGGCCTCTCGCGTTGCATTAGGGGAACGAGGTCGCTAACTTGATACGCACTGACGCAGGATCCAGTACCCCCCGTTGGGTTCTGCGTCAGTCCAAGAACCACCTTCCCCCACACAGCAGGAGACATCCCCATGGCAAAGGCAGTCGGAATCGACCTCGGAACCACCAACTCGGTCGTGGCCGTTCTGGAGGCGGGCGAACCCGTCGTCATTCCCAACTCCGAAGGCGCCCGTACGACGCCCTCGGTGGTGGCCTTCAGCAAGGCCGGCGAGGTGCTCGTCGGTGAGGTCGCCAAGCGTCAGGCCATCACCAACCCCGATCGCACCTTCCGCTCGATCAAGCGCCACATGGGCGAGGGCTGGAAGAGCGACGAGATCGACGGCAAGAAGTACGCGCCGCAGGAGATCAGCGCCCGCACCCTCATGAAGTTGAAGCGGGACGCCGAGGCCTATCTCGGCGACACCGTCACCCAGGCCGTCATCACCGTTCCCGCCTACTTCGACGACGCCCAGCGCACCGCCACCAAGGAGGCCGGGCAGATCGCCGGCCTCGAGGTGTTGCGCATCATCAACGAACCGACCGCCGCGGCCCTGGCGTACGGGCTCGACAAGGGCTCCGAGGACGAGACCGTCCTGGTGTTCGACCTCGGCGGTGGAACCTTCGACGTGTCGGTGCTCGAGATCGGTGACGGCGTGTTCGAAGTGAAGAGCACCCACGGCGACACGGTCCTTGGCGGCGACGACTGGGACCAGCGGGTGATCGACTGGCTCGTTGCGCAGTTCAAGAGCGCGCACGGGGTCGACCTGGCCAACGACCGCATGGCGAC
>JBJTFY010000005.1:0-11263 GCA_046093625.1 Actinomycetota bacterium | reverse complement strand
GGTGATCGGCAGTCTCGACACCCATGACGACGTCTGCCGCAAACTCACCAACGCCATGGGACACGCGGTGCTGAGCGTCGACTACCGGCTCGCCCCCGAGGCGCCATTTCCGGCCGCGGTCGAGGACTCGATGCGAGCGTTGCGTTGGGCCCACTCCCACGCCCACGAGTTGGGGATCGACCCGGCTCGGGTCGCGATCGGCGGCGATTCGGCTGGCGGCAACCTGGCCGCGGTGGTGGCCAACAACTCCCCCGTCGCGCTCCGCGCCCAGATGCTCGTCTATCCGGTCACCGACGCCACGCGATCGTCGCGCAGTTACATCGACAACGCCACCGGGTATCGCCTCACCGCGGCGGGAATGAAGTGGTTCTGCGACCACTACCTCAGCGGCGACGCGGGCTCACCGAACGATCCGCGGGTGTCGCCACTCTTCGCACCGATCGAGGTGCTCGCCGATGCCCCGCCGGCCTTCGTCATCACCGCCGAGTTCGACCCCCTGCGCGACGAGGGCGAGGAGTACGCGAAGCGTCTGATGGCGGCCGGTGTCCCCTGCACCCTCACCCGGTGGAACGGCATGATCCACGGCTTCTTCTCGATGAGCGAGATGATCGACGACGGAGCGTCCGCGATCGAACAAGCCGCCGCCCACGTGGGCCGCGCTCTCGACGCCTAATCGATCGACAGGGCGCGGGCCCGCGCGAACACGGCGTCGATCATCGGCTCGGTCAACTTGCCGGTGAACGTGTTCTGCTGGCTCGGGTGGAACGAGCACAACAACACGTACCCGTCGGGCGTGATCACCTCGACGCCGTGGCCGAACTTCGGTCGGGGTCGCACTCCGAACTCCGTGCACGCCGCTTCGTAGGCGAACGCGCCGAGACACACCACCACCCGCACCCGACCGAGAGCCGCGAGCTCACGACGCAGGAACGGACGACAACGGTCGCGTTCGGTGTTGTCGGGTTTGTTGTCGGGTGGTGCGCACTTCACCGCCGAGGTGACCCAGGCTCCGGACAGACGCAAACCGTCCGACGCGTGCAACGACTCCGGCTGATTGGCCAGTCCGGCCTTGTGCATGGCGCGGTACAACCAATCACCGCTGCGGTCGCCCGTGAACATCCGCCCCGTGCGATTCGCCCCGTGGGCGGCCGGCGCCAAACCGAGCACCATGATCGATGCCTTCGGGTCGCCGAAGCCGGGCACCGGTCGACCCCAGTAGATCTCGTCGGAGTACGACGCCCGCTTCTCGGCCGCCATTCGCTCGCGCCACTTCACGAGGCGCGGGCAACGACGACAGTCGCACACGTCGTCGTGGATCGCCGCCACCGAGGCGACACGAGGGCGCGGAGAACCGACGTGCACGTTTCGCGGTGGACGAGACGGGGTGACCATGACCCCACTAGGTTGGCATCAACCATGACACTCCGGAAACCCGCCCCGAAGAAGTCGACCAAGAGCGCTCCGCCCACGGCCACGTTGGTGTTGTTCGTGCGCCACGGTCAGACGCCCACCACCGGCAAACTCCTGCCCGGTCGGGCCGCGGGCCTGCATCTCGCCGAACGTGGTGTGGCCCAGGCCGAGGAGGTCGCCGCGCGCATGGCCTCACTCGCGCGCATCGACGCGATCTACTCCTCACCACTCGAACGGGCCCGTGAGACCGCCGCACCCATCGCCCGCACCACCGGTCACAAGGTGACGATCGACAAAGGTCTTCTCGAATGCGACTTCGGCGACTGGACGGGGGCCGAGCTCAAGAAACTCATGAAACTCCCCGAGTGGACCACCGTGCAACGCTCGCCCTCCACGTTCCGGTTTCCGTCGGGCGAGAGTTTCACCGAGATGCAGACGCGCATGGTCTCGACCATCGATCGTCTGTGTGCGCGACATCCGGGTGGCACGATCGTGTGCGTCTCGCACGCCGACCCGATCAAGGCGGCCGTGGCGCACGCCATGGGAACGCACATCGACCTGTTCCAACGCATCGTGATCGGTACCTGCTCGGTGTCGGCCGTCGCCTACACACCGTCGGGCCCGATCGTTCTCACGGTCAACTCCACCGGCGGTTCACTCGCCGAGCTGAGGCCGTCCTGAGGTAGCGATGCCGTTCTACGCCGACTTCGAGCACGTCGACGTGCTCACCACCGGGGCCCTCGGAGAACCCGGGCGTCGTACCTTCTACCTGCAGGCGCGCGCCGGGGCGCGATCGGTGTCGGTGCGCTGCGAGAAGCAACAGGCCGCGGCCATCGCGCAGTATCTGCGGCGTGCGCTCAAGCACCTGCCCACCCCCGAGGGTCAGCCCCCGCGGGCCGTCATGCACCTCGCCGAGCCGATCGACGAGGAGTTCGTGCTCGGTGCGGTGGCCCTCGAGTTCGACCGGTCCGGCGATCGCTTCGTTCTGCATCTCCGTGAGTTCGACACTCCCGATGACGAGGACACCGCCGACGAGGACGTGGACGACGAGGACGATGCGGTCGAGGACGACGACGCAGCCGTCGACGGCGCACTCGTGCGGGTCGCCCTGACGCGAGCCCAAGCCGTCGCCTTTTGCGAGCACACCGACCGTGTGGTGGCCGCCGGTCGTCCCGACTGCGTCTACTGCGAGCGACCGATCGATCCCGACGGTCACTTCTGCCCGCGGATGAACTGACCGGTGGACCCCGTGGACGCGTCCGCCATCGACGAACTGTTGCGACACGGCGACATCGACGTCGAGGGCCGTATGCCCTACAGCAGCAACGCCACGTTCCTCGTCAACCTGCGTCACGAAACGAGCGGCGCCACCGGTCGCGGCATCTACAAGCCGCTGCGGGGTGAACGCCCGCTGTGGGATTTCCCCGCCGGTTTGTACCGACGCGAGGTGGCCGCCCGGGTCCTTTCCGACGCCATGGGGTTGCATGTCGTCCCCCCCACCGTCGTGCGCGACGGTCCGTTGGGCGAGGGCTCGTTGCAGTGGTTCGTCGACGCGCGTTTCGAGGAGCACTACTTCACGCTGTTCGAAGCGCGCGACGATCTGCACGACCAGTTCCGTGACATCGCCGTCTTCGACATCGTCGCGAACAACACCGACCGCAAGAGCGGTCACTGTCTCATCGACGACGACGATCGGGTGTGGGCCATCGACAACGGCCTGTGTTTCTCGGTCGACTTCAAGTTGCGCACCGTCATCTGGGAGTTCGGGGGCGAGCCGTTGGGCGACGAACGGCGCGAACGGGTGCGGGCCATCGCACAGAACCCCCCACCGGAGTTGGGCGCGTACCTCGACGCCGACGAGTTGGCGGCCATGGTCGAGCGCGCGACGTTGCGGTCATCGGGCTGGATGTTCCCGATCGACTCCTCCGGGCACCGCTACCCCTGGCCGATGGTCTGACCGACGTGAACCACGACGACGAACTCGACGCCCTGGTCGACCGCGCCGACCTCGACGGATTGGTGCGATTGATCGACGCCCGCTGCGCGACCCGCGACTGGGAGGGTCTGCTGCGGGTGCGCTCGGCGTGTCGCGCGGCGACGCGCACGGGCCGCCAGGTGTGGCCGGCGGCGACGCTCGCCGAGTACCGCACGGCGTTGCTGGCTCCGGCCGGTCACGCCGCACGGGTGCTCGACGAGGAGAGCGGGCGCTTCACGATCGGTCCCTTGACCGAGGTGATCGCCCAGATGCACACCTGGGACGAACTCGCCCCCTTCCTCGAGCCGGGACCGCGTCGCTCGTTCGTGGCCCACGAGCGCGTGCTGCGCGGTGACCTCCCGAGCATCGATGACTCGACGGCTCTCGATCTCCCCCTGCGCCTGCTCGACTGGGAGCCCACCTATCCCGTGCCGACCTACACCGACGATGGCGTCGAGTCGCCGTGCCCGACCGACGCGTGGCGACACGACTGGACCTCGGTGGAGGTCGCGACGTCGGCGACGGTCGTCGACGACTCCGACGTCACGTCGGCTCTGCGCTCATTGGTCGAGCCGTGGACCTCGTCATCGAACGGTCGAGCGGAATCGGTGTGCGTCGAGGGCGACGCCGCGCACGTGTTGCGGGCGCTCGGTTCAACCTCGGCCCGGTTGGCACGCATCGACGCCCGCGACGCCTTGTCGTGGTTGGCCTGGTGTGGTTCCTCGGGCGGAGCGCACGGGCGGCGGCGGGGTGGGGCCTTGGGTCGCTTCGGCACCTGGTGGTTGCTGTCCGCCCTCGGCGGGATCACCTACGACTGGAACGATCTCGTCGAGGAGGGAACGTTGAGCGACGAAGTCGGCGCCGTGAGCGAGAGCCTGCACTGGTATCGCTTCGCCGACGGTACGACGACAGGCCACGAACTGAGCCTCGTCGCCGTCGATCCGCTCGACGGACTGTCGTTCGGGCTGTTGGCCCGTGACTCGGCCTGACGGCCGACCGGTCAGCGACCCTGCAGGGCTTCGATCAACTTGGGAAGCACCTTGTGGACGTCGCCCACGATGCCGAGGTCGGCGATTCCGAAGATCGGCGCCTCCTTGTCCTTGTTGATCGCGATGATGTTCTTCGAGCCCTTCATGCCCACCATGTGCTGCGTGGCGCCCGAGATGCCGGCCGCGATGTACACGCTCGGCTTCACGACCTTGCCGGTCTGACCGACCTGGTAGCTGTACGGAACCCAACCGGCGTCGACGATGGCGCGCGACGCGCCCGGGGCACCCTTGAGCAACTTGGCCAACTGCTCGACCATCTCGTACTTCGCGCTCTCACCGAGTCCACGGCCTCCCGACACCACGATGTCGGCCTCGTCGAGCTTGGGACCGGTGGTCTCTTCTACGTGGACCGCGGTCACCTTGGCGGTGCCGGTGGCACCGAGGTCGGGCACGCTGACGGCCTGCACCGCGGCGGCCGCACCGCCCGACGCCTCCGGGGCGAACGACTTGGGGCGGAAGGCGGCGAGGTACGGCGCCCCACCGGTGAAGGTGGTCGAGACCAAGGTGTTGCCGCCGAAGATCGGCGTGGTGACGGTGACCGAGTCGCCAGACGCGACCACGTCGATGTTGTTTGTGAGCACCGTGCGGTCGAGTTTGACCGACAGACGCGCCATGACGTCGCGGCCCTCGTAGGACTGCGGGAACATCACGAGGTCGGGCGAGTCACCGCCGTCGATGACCGACTTCATGGCGGTGGCGACCGCGGCTCCGGCGAGATTGTCGCCGTAATTCACGCCGTACACCTTGGTGGCACCGTGCGCACCGAGAGCCGCGGCGACCGCGTTGCCGTCACCGGCGACCCACACGCTGACCGAACCGCCGAGCGAGCGCGCCTTGGTGACCAACTCGAGCGACGCCGAGGTGGGCGCACCGTTGGAGACCTGAGCGAAGACCCAAATGTTGTTGATTCCCATTGTTCCGTTCCGTTCTCTCGTCCGTTGACTCAGATGACCTTGAGGCCCTCGAGGAAGGCCACGATCTTGCCGAACGCCTCACCGTCGTCCTCGATGACCTCACCCGCCGCGCGGGCCTCGGCCTGGGCGACGCTCGTGATCTTCTGACCGGCGCCGTCCCAACCGACCGGGGTGACACCGAGATCGGAGGCCTTCACCTCGTCGACGGGCTTCGACTTGGCGGCCATGATGCCCTTGAAGCTCGGGTAGCGCGGCTCGACCACTCCGGCGGTCACCGAGATGAGCGCGGGAAGCGGGCAGGTGACCTCGTCGTAACCGGCCTCGGTCTGACGATCGGCCTTCAGCACGCCGCCGTCGATGGCGATCTTCTTGGCGAAGGTGACCGACGGGAGCCCGAGAACCTCGGCCATCTGCTCGGGCACGGTACCGGTGTAACCGTCGCTCGACTCGGTGGCCGCGATGATGAGGTCGGCGCCGCCGAGACGCTGGACGGCGGCGGCGAGAATCTTGGCGGTGGTCAACGCGTCGCTGCCCTGCAGAGCCGGATCACTCACGAGCACGGCCTTGGCCGCACCCATGGCGAGCGCGGTGCGCAATCCGGCGGTCTCGCTGTTGGGGGCCATCGAGACGAGACTCACCTCTCCGCCACCGGCGGCATCGACCAACTGCAAGGCCATCTCGACGCCGTAACTGTCGGACTCGTCGAGGATGAGCTTTCCGTCGCGCTTCAGCGCGTTGTTGCCGTCGAGGGCACCCGGATTGGCCGGGTCGGGGATCTGCTTGACACAGACGATGATGTTCATAGAACGGACATTCTGCTCGCTTGTGCGCCCGTTCACACAACCCGTCGGGCCCCAAAACGGCCCTGGTGACCGACGGCTCAGGACCCCCCGAGCGCGGCTGGTACGGTCGGGCGCGGTGCGCATCCTGCTGGTCGTCAACTCGTTCGCCTCCTCGGTGACCGCCCGCAACACGGTCATCGTCCACCGCGCCCTGTCGCGGGACCACGAGGTTCAGATCGTCGAGACCAATCGCCGGGGCCACGCCACCCGATTCGCCCAGGACGCCGCCCACCGGGGGGTCGACCTCGTCATCTCTTTCGGCGGGGACGGCACCTTGAACGAGGTCGCCACCGGGGTGGCCGGCACCGACACCGCCCTCGGCGTGCTACCCGGGGGCAGCACGAACGTCTTCGCCCGGACCATCGGCCTGCCCAACGATCCGGCGAGCGCGGTCGCGATGCTCGTCGAGGGTCTCGGCGATCCCGCGTCGAACATCCGCCCCATCGGACTCGGACGGGTCAACGGACGTTTTTTCTGCTTCCACACCGGCATCGGGTACGACGCGGCGGTGGTTCGCGCCGTCGAGACCCGTGCGTCGCTGAAGCGTTGGGCCGGCCACCCCTTGTTCATCTACGCCGCTCTGAAGACGTGGATGTGGGGCTACGACCGACGGAGCCCACACTTCTCGGTCACCGCCGATGGCGCGATCGGAGGACCGGGCGGGCTCGTCATCGATCCATCCGATGGCATCGCCCGCCGCTTCGACCCCGACCGTGCCGTCAGTGACGGGTACTTCACCGTCGTGATGAACACCAACCCCTACACGTTCCTCGGCAACCGACCGCTCGATCTTTCTCCCGCGGCCGGATTCGACAAACCGTTGGTGGCCGTGACGTTCCGCACCATGTCGGCCGCGGCGATCATCGGCACGTTGCTCGGTGCGTTGCGCGGTGGCGGGGTGCGACCGAGCGAGCACGTGGCATGTTTCGAGAACGTCGACGAATTGATCGTCGAGCATCACTCGCCGTTCCCGTATCAGGTCGACGGCGACTACCTCGGCGAGACCGGTCGACTGCACTTCCGGCACGTGCCCGAGGCCGTGCGTCTGCTCTTCCCCCGCTCGGCGGACTAGACGATCGTCAACGCGACGTCGGGAACGTTGGTGCAGATGCCGTCGATCCCCCAGGCGACGAGATCGCGCATCTTGTCGGGATCGTCACAGGTCCAGACGTTCACGCGCAGACCCGCGGTGTGGAATTCGTCGATCAACGCGGCGTCGACGAAACCGAACCACGGATGAAGCGCACAGTGACCACCGTCGCGCAGCCATGCGATGCACTCGGCGCGGTCCTTCACCTCGACGGTGAGCCACGCGGTCGCGATCGACGGGCGCAACTCGTGGCAACGGGCGATCGTTTCGCGACGGAAGGACGAGATGACCCATCGGTCGTCCCCCTCGGACCGCTCGAGCAGGCACGCGATCGTGTCGTCGGCGATCGACTCGGTGACGTCGAAGTCGGGCTCGCTCGGATCGTTCTTGATCTCGACGTTCACCCACATGGGTCGGCAGGCGTCGAGCGCCTCGTCGAGCGTGCAGACGTGCTCGGGCAGGTCGGCGAACTCGCATTCGGCGATCACGCGTCCGTCGTCGACGGTCGGATTGTGGTGCACCACCAGCACCCCGTCCAGCGTCCGACGCACGTCGAGCTCGACGGCGTGCGATCCCATCGACGCGGCACGACGAAACGCCGCGACCGTGTTCTCCGGCTCGGCCTTGGACGCGCCGCGATGCGCGATCACCTGCGTTGCTGACAACGGACCCTCCCTGCTCGCATTGCGACACGGACGTCGGACGAACCCGTGTTCGGGGAAACGGCCACCGTGAGCGCCGAACCCGTGCCTGCCACACAAGTTTCACCGTGTCAATGAGTCGTGACCCAATCCTCTCCGATTTCCGTCCCGCTCGTCGGGGCCGGTGACAAAAAATCCGGCCCGACCTCTTGCCTGTTCACCATCCGTTTGCCAACCTTCAGAAGTCCCCACCGCCCCCGTGGGAGATGCCCCTCGAAACCAATCGGAGTCCATCGTGTCGATCCTTGCTTCTGCCCTCGCCCTCGGTTCCGCCGACTACTCATGGCGCACGGAGGCCATCTGTCGCGACACCGACCCGGAGCTCTTCTTCCCGGTCGGCACCACCGGTCAGGCGTTGCTGCAGATCGATCGGGCCAAGCAGGTGTGCAACGAGTGCAACGTGCGCGTGAGTTGCCTCGAGTTCGCCCTCGAGACCAATCAGGACTCGGGAATCTGGGGCGGCACCTCCGAGGAGGAGCGTCGCAACATCCGTCGTCAGATTGCCGCGCGCAATCGGGCGGCGCAGCAGAACCGCACCGCGTCGCCGGCGTCCTGAGTCACTAGCGCGGCAGGCGCAGGTCGACGACGGTGCCGTCACCGCGACGGTGCGCCTCGATCCCCACCGCGACGAAATCCTCCGGTGCGCCCGGACGGATGCTGATCGAGCCGTTCAACTCGGTCGTGACGAGCGTGCGCACGATCGACAATCCGAGGCCGGTGGCGCCGTTGATGTCGAACCCGGGGTCGAGACCACGTCCGTCGTTGACCACCCGGATCTCGATCTCGTCGTCGTCGCCGCCGAGATCGACCACCACCGTCCCGCCGTCACTGCCTTCGGGGAAGCCGTGATCTACGGCGTTCTGCAACAACTCGGTGAGCACCACCGACAGCGGCGTCGCGATCGTCGCGGGAAGGCGCCCGCCTTCGCCTTGCACCATGAAACGAACCGGGCGATCGGGTGACTGCAGGCCCTCCTCGGCCAGACGCATGAGGGGGCGCACGATCTCGATGAACGCCACGTCGTCACCGGGCTCACGCGAGAGCGTCTCGTGCACGAGGGCGATGGTGCGGATGCGCCGCACGCTCTCCTGAACGGCCGCTTTGGCCTCCGGAGACTCGAGTCGACGGGCCTGCAGGCGCAACAACGACGAGATCGTCTGCAGGTTGTTCTTGACCCGGTGGTGGATCTCGCGGATCGTGGCGTCCTTCGAAAGAAGCATGCGATCGCGACGTCGCACCTCGGTGACGTCGCGAATGAGCAACATCGCCCCCGTCACCATCTCGTCGGCGATGATCGGGATGCAGCGAACCAACAACGTGACATCGGACGTCTGGTCGAACTCCTCGATCACCGGCTCCATGCGCTCGAACGCCTGTCGCACGGGGCTGTCGGCGAATCCGAGTTCGCTCAGAGCCTGACCGATCACGTTGGAGGTGATGCCCACGCGGTGCAGCGCCGACACCGCGTTGGGTGACGCGTAACGGATGACCGCATTCTCGTCGAGCACGATCGCGCCGTCGCCCACACGCGGTGCGGCCGAGAGGTCGGCGGCGCGCCCCTCGAAGGGGAACGCACCTTGGGCGATCATCTCGGCGAAGCGCTGGAAGATCGACAGGTAGGTGCGCTCGAGTTCGCCCGGTTGACGGCTCGTCTTCGAACTCCACTCGCGGGTCAGAACCGCGATCGGACCGTCGGACCCGCGCACGGGGATCGCCAGAACGTGCACCGAATCGCCCATCCCCTGTTTGTGCAGCTCGCCCTCGCGCATGGCGCCCGATGCCAAGGCATCGGCCAGCACGCTCACCTCGTCGGCGTTGGCCTCGGTGTCGACGAGATCGGTGCGATAGATCGTCTGCCCCGTCGCCGGGCGAACCTGGGCCCCCACGATCCACCGTCGGTCGGTGGTCGGGAGATAGAGGATCATGTCGGCGAAACACAGGTCGGCGAGCATCCCCCACTCGCCGATCAACTGCTGCAGATGCGCCGTGTCGTCCTTGGAGAGCTCGGTGTGCTGACGAACGATTTCGGCCAGGGTCGCCATAACTACGAGTCTGCCCCACCGCGCCGGCCCGGCGGGTCATTGCCGACGGGTCGAGCCCGCGGGGTCAGCCCCCGAAGCCGATGCGCCGGTCGCCGTCGGTCGAGCCGATCTCGACGTAGGCGATCTTGGCCGCGGGCACCGCGATGCGCGGCCCTTCTTGTCGACCAGCCACAACACGTCGACCGCTCCGGCCAGAGCCGCCTCGACCTTGGCCTTGGTGGCATCGTGCTCGCCGTCGGCCTGCTCGAGGGTGATCTCCCGTGCCGCTTGCGTTACGCCGATACGAATGTCCACGATGTCCTCCTCGGATGCCTGACGAGACGCTACCGCTCGTCGGCGTTCAGACCGCAGTCGCGCAGAACGTGTTGCCCTGCGGCAGGGACTCGATCGTCGACACGTCGGCGTCGCCGTAGAGCGCCGACAACATGCCCTTCACCATTCCGCGATCGACGGCGCAGATGACCGGGTGTTCGATCGCCACGTCACCGAACGGGCAGTGGTTGTTGATGATCCGCAGTTGGTTGTTGCGCTTCTCGGTGTGCGCGGCGAAACCGTGCGCGGTGAGCGCGTCGGCGACCGCCTGCATCGCCGAACGCAGGCTGCGCTGGCCGGCGGCCAGATCGGAGCCGGTGAGCGCGGCGGCCATGGCGCGCCCGTACTCGTGACCCACCTCTTCGGCGATGCTCTCGGCACGATCGGGAGGCAACAACGCCAGGGTCTTGCCGAGCAGGCTCAGCACGAGATCGTCGCTACGCACCGGGAATTCGCCCACCGGCAACTCGGCGACCGCCGTGTACCGCTTGGAGGGACGGCCCGCACCGGCACCAGCCGCGCGGGCCACGGCCACTTCGACGTACCCACCCACAGCCAACTTGTCGAGGTGGTGGCGCGCCA
This sequence comes from Actinomycetota bacterium, assembly GCA_046093625.1. Lineage (GTDB taxonomy): Bacteria > Actinomycetota > Acidimicrobiia > Acidimicrobiales > Ilumatobacteraceae > Casp-actino8. The sequence goes on along the minus strand of JBJTFY010000005.1, from coordinate 346 downwards.
CGTTGGGGTGCAGGCCGAACTCGCCGGCCACGTCGGAGGCGGTGACGCCGGAGTCGCGACCGCGAACGAAGAGATAGATCGCACGCCGGGTGGGGTCACCGAAGGCGTTGGTGATGGCCGCGACCGTCGCCGTGACCGAACCCATCGACGAGCCGGAGGACGACGAACCGCCGATGAGTGACGGTTGACCGGTGGCCGGGCTCGATGAGGGGCGGCTCGTGGGCACGCCGGTATTCTACCTATCGCCGTAGTGCAAATTCCGAAGTCGGGAGCCCCCACCCATGTCAGTCACGCGCGAGCAGGTCGTCGAAGCCCTGCGTCCGGTCGAAGATCCAGAACTCCATCG
>JBJTFY010000004.1:0-2244 GCA_046093625.1 Actinomycetota bacterium | reverse complement strand
GCAGGGTTCTGGATCACATCGGGTTGATTCAGATCGATTCGGTCAACGTGTTGGTGCGCAGTCAGGAGCTTCCTCTTTTTTCCCGTCTCGGTTCGCACGACCGGTCGCTCATCCCGTCGGCCACCAAAGCCGGTGAATTGTTCGAGTACTGGGGCCACGAGGCCGCGCACGTGCGCACCGAGCACCATCGGTTGTGGCGTTGGAAGATGGAGCAGTCGCTCAGCGGACCCTGGCGCAGCGCCGAGGAGATGCTGAAACAGCGACGGGGGTACGTGGAAGAGGTCTTCCAGCGGGTGCAGGCCGAGGGTCCGTTGGCGGCCGGCGACGTGTCCGAACGCACGGAGAAAAAAGGCTCGTGGTGGGACTGGGACCACGGCAAACTCGCGCTCGAATACCTGTTCATGTGCGGACGGGTCACAGCCACGCGGCGCCCCAGCGACTTCGCCCGGCTGTACGACCTCCCCGAGAGGGTGATACCCGCCGAACACCTGACGACACCCACACCGTCGATGCACGACGCGCAGCGGGAATTGCTCGACATCGCGTCCCGCGCGGTCGGAGTGGGCACGGCCCGCGACATCGCCGACTACTTCCGCATCAAGGTGACCGTCGCCAAGCCGCGCATCGACGAACTCGTCGAGAGTGGTCGTCTGTTGCCCGCGACCGTCGAGGGATCGAGACAAAAGGTATTCGTGCACGCCGACGCGCGCCAGCCTCGAGCGGTGCGGGCGCGGGCGTTGCTGTCGATGTTCGACCCGGTGGTGTGGTTTCGCCCGCGTGCCGAATGGCTCTTCGATTTCCATTATCGCATCGAGATCTACACGCCCGCCCCACAGCGCAAGTTCGGGTATTACGTGCTGCCTTTCTTGTTGGGCGACCGGTTGGTGGCCCGCGTCGACCTGAAAGCCGATCGGGCCAATGGCACGCTGTCGGTGCCGGGTGTGTTCGCGGAACATCACGCGGACCCCGGGGTGGTGGCACCCGCTCTCGCCGACGAGTTGCGGGAAATGGCGCGGTGGCTCGAACTCGATCGCGTCGAGGTCGGCCGACGGGGTGATCTCGCCCGTCCATTGCGATCGGCGCTGTCGCACTGACTTATTGTCGGATGATGAACCGGTTTCGACGCGTGCGCATGATCGCGGTCGTCAGCGTCGGTTTGGTGGCGATCGGGCTGTCCATCGGCGTCGCCGTCAGATCGGGATCTCCGGCCGGCGCGTCGGCACAGGCACCCGACGGCTTCGTGGTGTCCATCACGCCGGTTCGGGTGTTCGATTCCCGACTAGCGGGGACGCCGTTGAATTCATCGCCGGCGGGATCGGAGCGGGTGATCGACGTCTTCGATTCGTTGGGTGCCTCGCCGGACGTCATCGCGGTGTTCGCCAACGTCACCGTGGTGGGTGCCGGAGCCGACGGCTACGTCACGGTCTTCCCGACGGGTCGCGACCGACCGAACGCCTCGAACGTCAATTTCACCCGTCATCGAACGGTTGCCGCTTCCACGTTGATCGCCCGCGGATCGGTCGGCTCCACCACCGTCTCCGTCGTGACACCGTCGACGGACACAACGGTCGACCTGATCGTCGACGTGTTCGCGTTGGTGACGAGCGATCCCTCGCGATCGGGAGCCGCGGTCGTGCGCACCATCGCCCCGGGACGGGTTCATGACACGCGCACGACGTCCCGGGTCGGACCCGGTGAGTGGCGGACGATCCCTGTCGTCGGCCGCACCCTCGACGGCTCGAACGATCTCGTTCCCTCGGATGGTTCGGTCACGGCGGTGGCGATCAACGTCACGGTCGTGAATACCTCTGGTTCGAGTCGAGCCACGTGGATTGCGACGTCACCGGACACCTCGCTCGTCAACGTCGACAAGGGTCGCATCGCCGCCAACTTCGGGTTGGTTCCCGTCGCGCCCGACGGCACCATCAGCATCTACAACGATGCCGGTTCCACCGACGTGATCGTCGACGTGTGGGGATACACCACGTCCAACGGCGTCTCGTCGTCGGCAGCGGGCCGGGTCGTGGTTCTCGACACCCCGTTCCGCGCGATCGACTCCCGGCCGGATCCACTCGGGCCGGGGCGCTCGGAGCCCTGGAACTTCGCCGACTTCAACGGCAGTCTGGCCTCCAGCCGCAACGGGCTCGGTCCGGTCACCGCGCTCGTCGGCAACCTCACGGGCACCGATCTGCGTCGCCGATACCCCGGCCTCGCCGTGAGTTCCTTCCTGACGGTGTACCCCTC
>JBJTFY010000003.1:0-4724 GCA_046093625.1 Actinomycetota bacterium | reverse complement strand
GGCAAGGCTACCGGCAGGCGGGGACCGGGGGGGGAGAACGCTCAGTCGTCGGTGTCGTTGCGACCCGGCACCGAGCGAAATGCGTCGTACACGCCGTCGATCCGTTTGATGGTGCGCAGCACCGAGTCCAGGTGGCCGGGGTCGGCCAACTCGAATTCGAAGTGCATCTTGGCGACGCGGTCGCCGCCGGTGTGCGTGCTGCACGCCACGATGTTGACGTGTTGCTCGGAGAGGGCGTTGGCCACGTCGCGCAAGAGGCGTGACCGGTCGAGGGCCACGACCTCGACACCGGCTCGGAACACGGTTCCGACGGACGAACCGTCCCACTCCACGTCGACGAGTCGTGACGACTGGTCGTCGGCGAACGATCCCGCGTTCGCGCAGTCCGAGCGGTGGACACTGACGCCACGACCGCGCGTGATGAACCCCATGATCTCGTCCCCGGGAACCGGCGTGCAGCACTTCGACAAACGAACCATGACGTCGTCGAAGCCCTCCACGTGCACCCCGACGTTGTTCCCCTTGCGCCGCAACTCGGCGGGACGACGAACCGATGCCGGCAGACGCTCCTCGGAATCCCCCGACTGGAAACGTTGGGTCAGTCGTTGGGCGATGGCGCGCGCTCCGACGTGTCCCTCGCCGATGGCCGCCAGCAGAGTGTCGAGGTCGGAATAGTTGAGGGCGGCCATCTCGGCCTCCATCTGCGGGCCTTCGAGGACCCGGTTCACGGGAAGTCGCTCGCGTCGCAACTCGCGACTCAGGTCCTCGCGACCCGCCTCGATCAGATCCTCGCGACGTTCCCTCGAGAACCACTGTTTGATCTTGTTGCGGGCCTTGGGTGAGGCCACGAAGTCGAGCCACTCCTTCGACGGACTCGCGGTGTCGACCTTGGACGTGAAGATCTCGCAGGTGTCACCGCTCTTGAGTTGGTGGGTGAGCGGAACGAGTCGGCCGTTCACCCGCGCACCGATGCAGGCGTTGCCGATCTCGGTGTGGACCGAATAGGCGAAGTCGACGGGGCAGGAACCGAGGGGAAGGGCGACGACGCGTCCCTTGGGCGTGAACACGAAGATCTCGTCCTGGTCGAGGTCGGTCTTCAGGTTCTCCATGAACTGGGCGGGATCGACGACGTCGCTCTGCCAGTCGATGATCCGGTTGAGCCAGTCGATGTCGGGGGTCTCGTTGCCGTCCTTGTACGCCCAGTGCGCCGCCACTCCCCATTCGGCCCGCTGGTGCATCTCGCGGGTACGGATCTGGATCTCGAGGGGCTTGCCGCCGGGACCGATCACGGTGGTGTGGAGGCTCTGGTACAAGTTGAACTTGGGCATGGCCACGTAGTCCTTGAACCGCCCGACGATCGGCTTCCAACGTCCGTGGATGCAACCGAGCGCGGCGTAACAGTCCTTGACCGAGTCGACCACCACCCGGATGGCCACGATGTCGAAGATCTCGTCGAACTCCTTGCCCTTCTGGATCATCTTCTCGTAGATGCTCCAGAGGTGCTTGCCGCGTCCGGTGACGTCGGCGTCGATGTTCAGCTCCTGCAGTCGGGCGCGAACGTCGGCCATCGCCTTGGCGAGATAGACGTCGCGTTCGGGGCTACGGGTGCTGACGAGGTGGTCGAGTTCGCTGTAGCGCTTCGGATACATCGAGGCGAAGGCCAGGTCTTCCAACTGTTGCTTGAGGCCCTGCATGCCGAGGCGATGCGCGAGCGGCGCGTAGATGTCGAGCGTCTCGGACGCGATGCGCTGCTGCTTGTCGAGCGGCATCGCCGCGATGGTTCGCATGTTGTGCAGACGATCGGCCAGCTTGATGATCAGGACCCGCAGGTCCTTGGCCATGGCCACCAGCATCTTGCGCATCGTCGCGGCCTGTTGGGCCTCCTTGGAGTCGAACTGGATCCGTTCGAGTTTGGTGACACCGTCGACGATGGCCGCCACTTCGGCCCCGAACTCGCGTTCCACGTCGGCCACCGTGATGTCGGTGTCCTCGACCGCGTCGTGCAACAGGGCGGCCGCCACCGTCGTCTCGTCGAGCCCGATGTCGGCGACGATCTTGGCCACGGCGATCGGGTGGTTGATGTACCCCTCGCCGCTTTTACGGGTCTGCTGGGAGTGGGCCAAGCGGGCCACTTCGAAGGCCTTGGTCATGGCGGTGACACTCGACTTGGGGTGCCGACGCCGGAACGAGGCGATGACGGGCGACAACTCGTCGCTCGGCGAACCGGACTGGCGCCGCCACGGGAGGAGTCGGGTCACGGTCGCCACCCTCTCATTATCCCAGTCCGTCGCCCTACCGACTCGCCGTGGCCCGACCTTTGTGGGGCGTCAGTAGGTGATGAGCGACTCGACCGCGATGCCACCGAGGCGGTCGCGACCCGACAAGAAGGTCAACTCGAGGAGCACGCCGAGGCCGACCACGACCCCTCCGAGCCCGGTCACGAGTCGACAGGTCGCCGCGGCCGTTCCGCCGGTCGCCAGAACGTCGTCGACCACGAGGATCCGTTCGCCCGGATGCACCGCGTCACGGTGGATCTCCAACTTGTCGGTCCCGTACTCGAGTTCGTATTCCTCGCGGGCCACGGCCCACGGAAGCTTGCCGGCCTTGCGCACCGGGACGAATCCGGCCCCCAGTTCGACGGCCACCGGGGCTCCGAGGATGAAGCCGCGGGCCTCGACCCCGACCACCCGGTCGACGCCGGCTCCCCGAAAACGGGCCGCCAGGGACGAGATGGCCTCACCGAAGGCGGGGCCGTTGCCGAGCAACGGTGTGATGTCCCGGAAGGTGACCCCCGGGGTCGGGTAGTCCTCGATCGCTCGGATGAGATTCTCCATCACGACTCCTCAGCGACGGCGCTTCTTGCGGGGTCGGGGCGGATGCGTGAGCAGAGCCGAGGGATCGACCTGAGCCGTCGGTGCCTCGGTCGTCGTTTGACGACGGACGCTCTTGAGTCCGGCGGACGATCCGGTGACGACCATGTGCTCGAGTTCGGCTCCCGTGGAATGCGCTCCGCGCAGGTTCTTGAAACGGGTCTCGCGCTCCTTGAACAGGGCCAACAACGGTGACGCGACGAAGATCGACGAGTAACTGCCGATGAGCAGACCGACCAACAAGGCGATGGCGAATTCGCGGAGTGCGACCGCACCCAGCGCCCAGGAACCGAGCACGAGCAGTGACAACACGGGGAGAACGGCGGCCAGGCTCGTGTTGAGGGACCGCATGAGGACTTGATTCATCGAGACGTTGGTGATGTCGGCCATGCCGGTTCTGGTTGCGGCGAACCGTTCGATGTTGTCCTGCACCTTGTCGAAGACGACGATGGTGTCGTAGAGGGAGAACCCCAGGATGGTGAGGAACGCCACGACGGTGGCCGGCGTCACCTCGAACCCGAACACTGAGTAGATGCCCACGCTGATCAGGACGTCGTGGAGCATGGCGATGATGGCGGCGAGCGCCATCCGCCATTCGAAGCGCCACGCGATGTAGAGCGAGACCAGAACGAGGAACACCACCAGCGCCCGCACGGCCTTCTCGGTGATCGAACGTCCCCACGACGAACTGACCGAACTCACCGACACCTCGTTGACGTCGACCCCGGCGGCCTCGGCGAGCGAAGCCTGCACGGCCGATCGAACCTCGGTGGGTTGGTCGCCGACCTGGATGCGCACGGATTCGTCCGAACCGCTCTGCAGGGTCTGGATCTTGGCGTTGGCGACGTCGACTCCGGCGCCCGACACCACGTTGCGGGCCTGGTCGACGCCGAAGTCCGCCGAGGCCGGAACCTGCCAGGCGACCCCGCCCTCGAAGTCGATTCCGAGGTTGAGACCCGACAAGCCGAGCGAGGCGATCGTCACCACGATCAGGAGGCCGGAAAAGGCGAAGCCGAGCAGTCGTCGTCCGTAGAAGTCGATCGCGGTCTCACCGTGGTAGAGGCGCCCCAGAGCACCGCGTCGCTCGCTCATGCCGCACCTCCCGTCTCGCCGAGGCGAGGGTCGATCCCGAAGACCCGACGACGGGACATGAAGTCGGACCGGGCCAGCAACATCATCGCCGGTCGGGTGAAGAACCAGGCGACCACGATGTCGCACAGGGTCGACAGGCCGAGGAAGAAGGCGAAGCCCCGGACCGAGCCCACCGTGAGGTACCACAGCGTGAAGGCGCCGAGAAGCGAGACGATGTCGGCGGCCACGATCGTGCGCCACGCCGACTTGAAACCACGCTCGGCGGAGTTTCGCAAGGTGCGACCGGACTTCACCTCGTCCTTCAACTTCTCGAAGAACACGACGTACGAGTCGACGGTCACACCGATGGAGACGATGATTCCGGCGATACCGGCCAGGCTCAGCGCGAGACCGTTGGTGCGTGACAACAACGAGATCACGTTCCACTGGATGGAACCCGAGATCACGAGGCCGACGACCACGATGGCGGCGAGGCTCCGGTAGTAGAAGAGCATGAAGAGCAACACCAGTCCGACACCGATGAGACCCGAGATGATCGCCGCCCGCAAGGAATCCTTGCCGAGCGTCGGCGACACGGTCTGGACCGCTTGCACCTCGAGCCGTACCGGTAGTGCACCGCTCTTGAGAACGCGGGCCAGGTCTTTGGCCTCGGATTCGCTGAAGCTGCCCGTGATGTCGACGCCTCCGGTGAACGACGGCTGATTGACGCTCAAGAGTGGGCCGACGGGGGCCGACCTCTGGAACGTCGGAGCGGCCAAGTGC
>JBJTFY010000002.1:0-4746 GCA_046093625.1 Actinomycetota bacterium | reverse complement strand
GACGACATCTTGATCCACGGCTCGGCCGAACATTGTCGCGCCCGTATCGCCGAGTACTTCGACAACGGGGTGACCACGAGCTCGCTCGCGATCCTCGGCCTCGACCCCGAACTGAACTACTGGGAGGCCGTCACGGCCCTGTCGCCTTCGGCCGGTTGAGCCTCAGGCGGCGCGACCCTCGCGCAGGATGCGACGCATCTCGGCGAGGTACTTGCGGCCGATGCGGCACGTTTCGTCGGAGAGGATGAACCGCGGGTCGACACCGTCGCTGGGGTCGACGAAGCCGTCGAGACGAAGTTGGACGATCGGCCGTTGCGGTTCGGGTGCGTCGTTGGTGCTTTCCATGCCTCCATCATCTGTGCGGGGTGTGGCACCGCTCCATGAGCCGGTCGTGACGGGGAGGCGGTGAGTAGTTTCGGTCGGGTGGACGACCCTCAGCGACTCGAGACCCAGCAGGGCTGGAGGCTGTTGACCCGGGTCCTGCTGGAACAGCGACGCGGACTGGTGGTCGGTGTCGTCGTGGGTCTGCACTGGTCGGCGGGCAAGGTGTCGGTGCCCGAGATCACCAAGCTCGGCATCGACCGGGGCATCGAGGGCCGGGGCACCTTGGTGTTCTGGTCCGGTCTCGTGGTGGCCGCCGGGGTGATCGCCGGCCTCTTCACCGCCTTTCGACGGTGGGTGGCCTTCCGCGAGAGCCGCTGGATCGAGTCCCGTTTGCGCGAGCAGATCTTCGAGCACCTCCTGCGACTGCACGTCGGCTATCACGACCGCACCCAGACCGGTCAATTGATGAGTCGCGCCTCATCCGACCTGCAGCAACTCGCCACGGCCGAGCCAACGGTGGAAGTCGGCGTACACCGGAACGTTGAGATACGCGGCGATGGCGAACCGCCCGGCGGCCCGAACCACCTCGGTGTTCTCCGACGGGCACACGAAGATTCGGGCCACGATCTCGCGGTCCTCTCCCCCGGCGGCGTCGCGCACGACACCCACCACCTTGGTGACGTCCGATGGCGAGAGCCAGTTGATGATCGCCCCGTCGCTCTCGCGGCCGGCGAGTCGCAACATCCCCTCGCGTAATGCCGCCACCAGGATCTTGGGCTTCTGCTCGGGCCGCACGCCGAGTTTGAACCCGTTCACCTCGAAGGTGTCGTACTTCTTGGTGATCTTCTCGCCCGACAACGCGTCGTTCAGGAAGCGCACGACGTCACGCACCTTCTTGTAGGGCTCGACGAACGGGATGCCGTTCCACCGCTCGACGATCACGTTGCTGCTCGACCCGATCCCGATCGCGAACCGACCCGGGGCGGCGTCGGCCAGGCTCGCCACGCTCTGGGCGAAGCAGGCCGGAGAGCGCGTGTACGCCGGGATGATCGCGGTGCCCAGACGCAGGCGCGGTTCCCACGCCGCCGCCATCGCCAGCGGCGTGAACCCGTCGGCACCGTCGGACTCGGCCGACCAGATGTCGGTGTAGCCCATGTCGGCCAACTCGGTGAGTCGTTCGCGATGCGTGTGCAAGTGGCCGGGCAGCGGAACGGTCATACCGGGGCGACGAGGGAGCGAGGTCATGTCCGCATTCTTGCGCACCGGCGACCACTCGAGGGTCGCCGGACCGTCAGTTCGACTCGGGCCGATGTTTGCCGGCTGGTCCGGGCCCGGGCATGTCGCGCCAGAAGCGCACGATGCAACTCTGGCTCGCCGTAGCCATCAGGGTTCCGTCCTCGGCGAACATGTGCACCAACCCGTGTCCGAAGCCGCGTTGCACCATGTGCACCCGGATGTCGAGCAACACCCACTCGGTGGGCACCAAACGGCCGATGCGCAAGGTGTTGTCGAGGCTGTTCCCGCCGCCGCGGATACCGAGGGCCTGGCCCACTCCCATGGGGACGAAGTCACCGAGGATCGCCAGCGTGGTGGCGTCGACCCCTTCGATCACCTCGGGGATGCGCGTCCAGAGCAACACCTGCCCGTCGCTGGGGGTGCCGTCCAATTCGGAGAGTTCCTCTCGACCCTTGATGATGCGTTGATCCATGCGGCCGCTGATGGTTCCCGACCAGTCGAGGACGTGCGGGCGCTCCTTGCACGACTGCGGCGGCGGAACGTCGGCGGGCATGGTCTCCCACTGGCCCGTCTCGTCGAGATCGCGATCGCCGAGCGCGGCGTTGACCGTGAGAATCTCGCGGTCGCCGACATGGCACACGGCGCGCGCCTGACTGATCTGGTGACCGCTCACCGCGAGAGTGACGTCGATGTCCATCACCTCGCCCGGCTTGGCGTAGGACAGGTACTGGCCCGTCGCCCACACCGCACGTCGGCCCGAGGTCCGTTCCATCGCGGCGATGGCCGCGCCGAGACCGCAACCGCCGAACAGGAAACCGCCCCCCGTCGAGATACCGGGGACCACCGGCAACACCCAGCGATACGGATTGTGCGTCGGCTCGAGACCGAGGAACTGCAGGCTGTCCATCCCGTTCGACTCTAGATGCGGACTAGCGTCGCCGACATGGCTGTGACTCCTGACGCGACATCCGCGAACCGCACGTGGCCGGGCGATGCCTGCTCACTCGTCGAGGCGTTCCGCCGTGGCGAGCGTTCACCGCTCGAAGAACTCGAGGCCACGTACGCGGCCATCGAGGCCAGCGACCTGAACGCGTTCGGCCACCTCGATCCCGAACGCGCCGTCGCCGCCGCGCGCAACGCCGACGTGAACGCACCGTTCGGTGGGGTGCCGATCGGAGTCAAGGAACTCGATCAGGTTCGAGGCTGGCCCGACACCGAGGCCTGTGTCGCGTTGTCCGACGTCGTCGCGGCGCACACCTCGGTCATGGTGCAACGACTCGAACGTGCCGGAGCGGTGCTGGTCGGTCAGACCACGGCATCGGAGTTCGGAGGCGTCAACCTCACCCGTACCGTGATGCACGGTGCGACCCACAACCCGTGGCGGCACGGACGTACACCGGGTGGCTCGTCGGGCGGCAGCGCGGCGGCCGTCGCCGGCGGCATCGTCACCCTCGCCACCGCGGGCGATGGCGGAGGATCCATCCGAATCCCGGCCGGGTTCACCGGACTGCTCGGATTGAAGGCAACCTACGGACGAATCCCGCGCGCACCCCGCACGCAACTGGGCAACCTCACGACCGTGGTCGGTTGCGTGTCGCGCAGCGTGCGCGACACCGCGCGATGGTTCGACGTCTGCGCCGGCTTCGACGCCCGCGACCCCCTGAGTCTGCCCGCCGGACCGTCGTGGGAGACCGCGCTCGGTGCGCATGACATTCGCGGTCTGCGCGTGGCGGTGGTGCCCGACTGGGGTGGCGCGGTGGTCTCGCCCGCGATGTGGAACGTGTTGTCAGCCCGCGCCGACGCGCTCATCGGCGAACTCGGCTGGCGTCGCGTCGACATCGACGCCTCGTTGCCGAGCATGGGGGCCGCCTGGAGCATCAGCGGAATGCTGTCGATCCACGCGCAGTTGGGCGAGCGCTGGCCGGCATGCGCCGACGTGCTCACCCCCGAGATCGCCTTCGGTCTGGCCACCGCGATCGAGCGGTACGGGCCCGAGGCCCGGGCCCGCATCGAGGAGCGGCGTGTGAATCTCAACGAACGAATGGCCGAGATCTTCGATCCGGCCACCGGCGTCGATCTCGTGATCACCGCGTCCAACCCCGACGTCGCCTTCGATGCCGAAGGCCCCCTGCCCTCGGAGTTCGGCGGGGTCCACGGTGGCACCGGCAACAACGGTCGACTCACCTTCCCCGCCAATCTGCACGGCAATCCCGCGGTCTCGATCCCCTCGGGCGACGTCGACGGTCTGCCCGTCGGCCTGCAGATCGTGTCGCGTCACTTCACCGAGCAACTCCTGCTCGACATCGCGTTGCACGTCGAGCGCAACCACCCGTGGCCGCTCGTCGCGCCGAACGCGTGACTGCGGAGACCGAGCTTCGGCACCGCGGAGTGCTCGCCGTCGGGTTGGTGCTCGCCACCACGCTCATCGCGTTCGAGGTGACCGCCGTGATCACGGCACTGCCCACCATCTCCGACGAACTCGGCGGCGACTCGCTGTACGGCGCGACGCTCGCCGCGTACACCTTGGCCAACATCGTGAGCCTGGTGGCCGTCGGGGGTCTCATCGACAGTCGCGGACCGCGCGTTCCCTACGCGATCTCGCTCGCGTTGTTCTCGATCGGCCTCGTCGTCGCCGCCGTCGCCCCGTCGATGTGGGTCGTCCTCGTCGGTCGCTTGATTCAAGGCGTCGGGTCGGGAGGACTCATCCCGGTCGCCTACGCGGTGATCAACCGACTCTGGGCGACCCACGAACAGGCGCGCATCTTCGCCTGGGTCTCGGCGGGCTGGGTGCTCCCGAGTCTGATCGCCCCGGGACTCGCCGGATTGATCACGAACACCGTCGGCTGGCGGTGGGTGTTCCTGTCGGTGCTGCCGCTCGTCCTCGCGACCGCGACCCTCGCCCTGCCCGCCATGCGCCATCCCACGTTGGTCGGCACCGGATCGCACGCTGATGTCGACACCCGTCGTCGACTCCTCGACGCCGTCGCGGTCGCCGCGGGCATCGGCGCGTTGGCGCTCGGACTCCAGTCGTCGCGGGTCGTGGTGGCCGCCCCGATCGCGATCGCCGGAGCGATCGTCGGGTTCCGTTCGTGGCGGCGACTCACGCCGCCCGGGGTTCTGCGCGCCGCCCGCGGACTTCCCGCCATCGTCGCCTGTCGCATACTCGCCACGGCGGCGTTCCTCGGC
>JBJTFY010000001.1:0-8209 GCA_046093625.1 Actinomycetota bacterium | reverse complement strand
GAGCAGGAGATGATCGACTTCATCAAGGCGGGCTCGAAGTACGGCGTGAAGTACGGTTTGCAGGGCCAAGGCAGCGGTCGCATGCCCGGCTTCGGAAGCCTGCTCACCGATGAACAGATCCAAGCGATCGTGAACTACGTCCGGAACGAACTATGAGCGCACTCCTGAGCATCACCTGGGAACCCGAGATCCGGGGCGTCCTCACCGTCATCATCGGGACCGTGGCCCTGTGCGGCAGCGTGTACCTGTTGCTCGGCACCAACCTTGGCGTTCGTCTGGGTTTTCTCGTGTCGATGGCCGGCCTGTTCGGCTGGATGATGTGCATGGGCATCATCTGGATGAGTTACGGCATCGGACTCAAGGGCAACGAACCGTCGTGGAAACCGGCCGATCCCTTCTCCATCGTGCGCGAGGGTCGTTACCTGCTCGACGCCGAGGTGATCGACGCACCCTCGTCGACCTCGATCGGTGCGTCGAACGTCGACATCGCCGCGGCGTCGGCGACGGCGATGGAATCCGAGGGTTGGCGACTGCTGCCGTCCGACGACCGCGGTCGCGGTCAGGCGATCGCCGCCGCCGACGAGATCATCCAGGTCGAGGCCGAGATGTACGCCGCCGGTGAGTACCAGGCCACCGCGGTGTACGTGCGGGGTGGCGAGCGTTATCCCAAGTTCGGGGACGAAGTCGACTTCCTCGCCTTCTTCCACAAGCCTTCGTACGCCGTGGTCGAGATCGCTCCGGTTGTTCCGCAACGCAACGAACCCGGTCGTGCCCCGGCCCGCCCGGTGATCGATGAGTCGCAGCCGCACCAGTACGTGGTCATGATCCGCGACCTCGGCACCAAGCGTCAGCCCGCCACCTTCATCACCATCGGGTCGACGATCATCTTCGCGCTCTGTTGCTGGTTGCTGCACCGCCGCGACCGCATCGTCGCCGTCAACCGCGGACTCGCCGTCCCCGCAAAGGCCTGACCCGTGGGCCAGTACCTGCCGGTGATCGCCCTGATGATTCTGGGCATCCTCTTCGGCGTACTGAGTTTCGTCGCATCGCGGTTGCTGGCCCCGCGTCGTCCGTCGGTCGCCAAGGAGGCGCCGTACGAATGCGGAATCGTCCCGAGTCGTGAGCCACCCGAGCGGTTCCCGGTGAGCTTCTACATCGTGGCGATGTTGTTCATCATGTTCGACATCGAGATCATCTTCATCTACCCCTACGCGGTCAACCAGTCCGAACTGGGTGCCTTCGCCTTCTGGGAGATGGTCGCGTTCAGCGCGGTCTTCTTCCTCGCGTTCGTGTACGTGGTGGCCCGCGGCGCGCTCGACTGGGGCCCGGTCGCCAAGGCCCGTCGACTCGTCGACGGTGTCTCGGACACCCGCACGTCAACTTCGACCATTCGCCGCGTCGGCCTCGACGGCCGCGTCGACGACGACCGGGCAGCCTGATCGGCGGAGGTTCGAGATGAGTGTGGTGCGCAACGTGCTCGATGACGGACTCGGGGGTCTCGACCACAACATCGTCACGGGCAAGATCGAGGATCTCGTCAAGTGGGCGCGCAGTCGTTCGAGTTGGGGTGCGACGTTCGGGCTCGCGTGTTGTGCCATCGAGATGATGGGCACCGGTGGGCCGCACTACGACATCGCCCGCTTCGGGATGGAGGTCTTCCGCGCCTCGCCGCGTCAGGCCGACATCATGATCGTCGCCGGTCGCGTGAGCCAGAAGATGGCTCCGGTGCTCCGTCAGGTCTACGACCAGATGATGGAACCCAAGTGGGTCATCTCGATGGGCGTGTGCGCCTCGAGCGGTGGCATGTTCAACAACTACGCCATCATCCAAGGGGTCGACCAGATCGTCCCCGTCGACGTGTACGCACCGGGATGTCCCCCGACGCCGGAGACCCTGATCCACGCCATCGAGACCCTTCACCAAAAGATCGAGGACGGCGAGATCATGCGTCGTCGTGCCCAGACCGGCGCCGGGGCGAACATCCAGATCACCGAGATCGGCGCGCAGACCGCGCCGGTGTCGTTGTCGCCCGCTCGTTCGGGGGTCGGGTCGTGACCGATTCCGCCGAGGGCCAGCCGGAATTGCTGCACGGATCTCCCGTGTCGGTCTCGCGGGGTCAACGCGTCGTGCATCCGTCGCGCACCGAGTACGTGAAAGTGCTCAAGAAGTTGCTCGACGACGGTTTCGCCATGTGCAGCGACCTCACGGCGGTGGACTACTTGACACACCCCGGTCGTGAGTTGCCCGTCGGTGTGACGGCCGAGCGCTTCGAGTTGGTCGTGAACCTCACCTCCATCGCGACGCGCGACCGCATCCGAGTGCGCGTGCAGATTCCCGAGTCCGATCCCACCGTCGCGTCGGCGTTCGACCTGTGGCCGGGCACCGAGGCGATGGAGCGCGAGGTCTACGACATGTTCGGGATCTCCTTCGAGGGTCACCCCGACCTCACCCGAATCCTGATGCCCGAGGACTGGGACGGTCACCCGTTGCGCAAGGACTACGCGGTCGGCCGCATTCCCGTTCAATTCAAGGGGGCGAACTCGTGACCGCCGTCGAGAACGTGCGCCAGACGAACGAGGGCGCGCAGGAGATGCGGTCGCGCAGCGAGATCGGTGCGCGCGAATTGCTGCGCGAGGTCGGAGCCGTGCTGCGCATGAGTGAGGCCGAGGCCGCCAAGCTCGGACAGGTTCCCGTCGATCCCGACGAGGACCAGACCATGATCATCAACATGGGTCCGCAGCACCCGAGCACCCACGGCGTGTTGCGCTTGATGCTCGAACTCCAGGGCGAGACCGTTCTGCGGTGCAAGCCGATCATCGGTTACCTGCACACCGGCATGGAGAAGACGGGCGAGGAGCTGACCTTCCTGCAGGGCGGCACCAACGTCACGCGCATGGATTACCTGAGTCCGCTCAACAACGAGTTGGTCTTCTCGATGGCCGTCGAGAAGTTGCTCGGCATCGAGGGCGACATCCCCGAGCGCGCGGTCTGGATGCGCATGTTGTTGAGCGAACTCAACCGCATGAGCAGCCATCTGCTCTTCCTCGCGACGAACGGCATGGACATCGGGGCCGTGTCGATGATGCTGTACGGCTGGCGCGAGCGCGAGGAGGTGCTGCGCTTCTTCCAGAAGGTCACCGGCCTGCGCATGAACCACAACTTCATCCGGCCCGGCGGGTTGGCCGCCGACTTGCCGGCCGGTTGGCGCGACGACGTCCTGTCCATTCTCGAGATGTTGCCTCCGCGCCTCGCCGAGTACGACGTACTCATGACCGATCAGCCCATCTGGCGCGAGCGTCTGCAAGGTGTCGGCGTGATCACCGCCGACGAGGCCCTGGCCCTCGGCACGAGCGGGCCGATCCTGCGTTCGACCGGTGTCGCGTGGGACCTCCGTCGCGACCAGCCCTACCTGCGCTACGAGCAGGTCGAGTTCGACGTCATCGTCGGAACCTACGGCGACGCCTTCGACCGTTACGCCATCCGACTGAACGAGATCCGCGAGTCGATCCGCATCGTGTACCAGATCCTCGACCGCATGCCGATGGGTGACTACCGCATCCAGAACAAGAAGGTCACCCCACCGCCGAGGGCCCGCATCGACGAGTCGATGGAGGCCTTGATCCACCACTTCAAGATCTTCACCGAGGGCTTCAAGGTGCCCGAGGGAGAGGTGTACGTGGGTATCGAGAGTCCGCGCGGCGAGATCGGGTGTTACATCGTCAGCGACGGTGGACCCAAGCCCTACCGCATCCACATGCGTGCGCCCAGTTTCGTGAACATCCAGGCCCTGCCGCACATGATGCGCGGGGGACTCGTCGCCGACGCGGTCGCCGTGATCTCGTCGGTCGACCCGGTGCTGGGGGAGGTCGATCGCTGATGGCTCGTCTGTCCGAGGAGAACGTGCGTCTCGCCAAGGAGATCATCGGTCGTTACCCGCGCGCGCGGTCGGCCACCATTCCGTTGCTCCATCTGGCCCAACAGCAGGACGGTCACGTGACCAACGAGGCCATGGCCCACATCGGCGAGTTGGTCGGGGCGACCTCGGCCGAGGTGTACGGCACGGCGTCGTTCTACGAGATGTTCAAGTTCGAGCCGGTGGGCAAGTACCTCGTCAACATCTGCGGAACCTTGTCGTGCGCGCTGATGGGCGCCGAGGACCTGATGCATCACGCCGAGGAACGTCTCGGCGTGCGACTCGGGGGCACGACCGACGACGGCATGTTCACGCTCGAGCGCGCCGAGTGCCAGGCGGCCTGCACCGAGGCGCCGTGTCTGCAGGTCAACTACCGCTACCGGTTCCGAGTGACGAACGACGACTTCGACGCGCTCGTCGACGACCTCGCGGCCGGGCGTTTGCGGGACGAGATCCCCGCGCACGGCACGCTCGCCCGGGTGCGTCAACACATCCCCACCGACCGTGGTGTCGGTGCGGTCGCACCCGAGGACGTCGAGGGCGCTCCGGCGTGGATGAACGGGAAGGCGGCGCTGTGAGCGGAACGTACCCCCACGCTCCGGGTTTCTTCGCCGGCGAGCGGCCTCGCATCGTCACGTCGCGGTTCGAGTACGCCGACTCCCACACGCTCGAGCGTTACCTCGCGACCGACGGATACGCCGGGCTGCGCGCGGCCCTCGGTCGTCCGGCCAACGAGGTGCACGACGAGGTCAAGAACGCCACCGTTCTCGGTCGCGGTGGTGCGGGTTTCCCGGCCGGCACCAAGTGGGGACTCACCCCGCAGGGTGTCTTCCCGCGCTATCTCGTGGTCAACGGCGACGAGAGCGAACCCGGCACCTACAAGGACCGTTTGCTGATGGAACGCGATCCGCACCAGTTGATCGAGGGTTGCCTCATCGCGTGCTACGCGGCCGGTCTGTCGCAGTGCTTCTTGTACATCCGCGGCGAGATGGCCGTGGCCCAGGAACGCGTGGCGGCGGCGCTCAACGAGGCGTACAAGGCCGGATACGTCGGTCGCAACATCCTCGGTTCCGACTTCTCGGTCGACATCGTGTTGCACTGGGGCGCCGGTGCCTACGTCGTCGGCGAGGAGACCGCCCTGATCGAGAGTCTCGAGGGCAACCGTGGCATGCCGCGCCTGAAGCCCCCCTACTTCCCGGCGGCGATCGGTCTCTACGGACAACCCACGATCGTCAACAACGTCGAGACCCTGGCCAACCTCCCGTGGTTGATGCGCAACGGCGCCGAGGCGTACACGGCGATCGGCACCAAGACCTCGCCGGGCACCCGCATGGTGGCCGTGAGTGGCCACGTCGTGCGTCCCGGCGTGTACGAGATCGTCAACGGCGTGACCACCTTCCGCGACCTGATCTTCGGTGAGGAGTTCTGCGGCGGCATTCGCAACGGCAACAAGTTGAAGGCCTTCGTGCCCGGTGGCGGTTCCGCTCCGTGGTTCACCGAGGACCAACTCGACGTCCCCTTCGAGGGCCCGCAAGCCGGCGCCGCCGGCTCGATGCTCGGCTCGGGAGCGGTGATGGTGATGGACGAGACCACCGACATTCCGGCGGCGGCACTCACCCTCACGCGCTTTTACGCGCACGAGTCGTGTGGAAAGTGCACGCCGTGTCGCGAGGGCGGCACGTGGCTCGAGCGCATTCTCAGTCGCATCGTCGACGGCAAGGGCACCGAGGCCGACCTCGCCCAACTCGTCGAGGTCGGTACGTCGATTTGTCCGGGAGACTTCCCGCACGCCTCGAGCGAGCGACTCGGACTGAAGGCCGTCCCGTTCCCGTACAAGATGAACACCATCTGCTTCGTCGGTCCGTCCGCGTACGCACCGATCAACTCGGCGCTCGTGTTGTTCCCCGAGGAGTTCGCGGCGCGGGTCACCAAGCGCAGCATGATCCCGGTCACCGCGGTGGGGGTGGCGTCATGACCACCACCGAACCGACCCCCGAGGTCGTCGTCGATCCCAACGCCGTCAACATCACGATCGACGGCCAGCCGGTGGTGGCCCGCAAGGGTGAGTTGATCATCGCCGCCGCGGACCGCCACGGTGACTACATCCCGCGGTTCTGCTACCACCCGCGGATGAGCCCGGTCGGCATGTGTCGTCAGTGTCTGGTGGAGGTCGAAGGCCCGCGCGGACCGATGATGGTCGTCAGTTGCATGACCCCGGTGACCGAGGGACAGATCGTGCGCACCGGAACCGATCAGGTGAAGCGGGCCCAAGAGGGCATCATCGAGTTGTTGCTGGCCAACCACCCGCTCGATTGTCCGGTGTGCGACAAGGGCGGCGAGTGCCCGCTACAGGACCAGGCCTTCAGCCACGGTCCCGGGGAGAGCCGTTACATCGAGGAGAAGCGCCACTACGAGAAGCCCATCGCGATCAGCGATCTGGTGTTGCTCGACCGCGAGCGGTGCATCCTGTGCGACCGTTGCACGAGGTTCGCCGACGAGGTGGCCGGGGATGCCTTGATCCATTTCACCTCGCGCGGAAACAACACCCAGGTGCAGACGTTCCCCGACGAGCCCTTCAGTTCGTACTTCTCGGGCAACACCGTGCAGATCTGCCCGGTCGGCGCCCTCACCGCTCAGCCCTACCGTTTCAAGGCTCGTCCGTGGGACCTCGAGAAAACCGAGAGCACCTGCACCACGTGCTCGGTGGGATGTCGCATAACGCTCGAGAGCAGTCGCGACGAGTTGTTGCGGTACCAGGGCGTCGACAGTGATCCCGTGAACCACGGTTGGCTGTGCGACAAGGGTCGTTTCAACTTCGAGTCCGTGAAGTCCGGGTCGCGACTCTCGACGCCACTCGTGCGCGACGGTGATTCGCTCCGTGAGGCGTCCTGGAGCACCGCGCTGGCGCCGGTGGCGTCGATCATCTCGACGGCGATCCGTGCGGGTGGGGCCGATCGGGTGGCGATCCTCGGCGGCGCCCGTGGCACCAACGAAGACGCGCACGCCTGGGTCCGCTTGGCCGCCGCGCTCGGCGTGACGGCGATCGATGCGCAGCTCGGCGACGGATTGCCGAGCGACGTGTTCTCGCTCGCTCAGGCGACCATCGACGAGGCGGCGCACGCACCGACGGTGATCCTCTTGTCGCCCGATCTCAAGGAGGAGTTGCCGATCCTGCACCTGCGGCTCCGCGACGCCGCCGAGAAAAAGCGCAGCCGCCTGATCGAGTTCACGCCCAAGGCGACGGGCCTCACCCGACATGCATGGAAGTCCGTGTCCTATCTGCCCGGTGGTCAGGTGGCGGCGGTGACCTCGACGCTCGGTGACGCGGCGGTCGTCGCCCAGATGGCCAAGGGTCCGGTGGTCGTGGTCGTCGGACGCGCGAACCTCGCCGAGAGTGACGAGTTGACGATGGCCGCGCTCGACGCGGTGTTGGCGGCGGTGCCGTCGGCCGCGGTTCTTCCGGTCCTGCGCCGTGGCAACGTGCGTGGTGCGCTCACCGTCGGACTGGATTCGCGCGATTCACGCGACATCCTGGCCGACGCAGCCGATGGTCGCGTCGACTGCCTCGTGTTGGTGGGGTCCGATCCGATCGCCGATTGTCCCGACAGTGACCTCGCCCGGCGCGCGTTGGCCGCCGTGCCGAACGTCGTGGCGATCGACACCTTCGCCACCCCCTCGACCGCCAAGGCGACCGTGGTCTTGCCCGCGGCGGCCTTCGGCGAAAAGGACGGCACCACCACCAACCTCGAAGGTCGCGTCACCCGACTCGCGCGCAAGGTGACGGTGGCCGGCACCGCTCGACCCGACTGGATGATCGCCCTCGAGTTGGCCGACCTGCTCGGTCACGATCTCGGGCTGGCCTCGGTCTCCGACGTGCACGCCGACTTGATCGCGACGGTTCCGGCCTTCGCTCCCGCCACGCGGTCGGCGCTGGCGGCGAACCCCGACGGAGTACTCGTCGCCCGCGGTGGCGGAGTACGCCCGGATCACCAGAACCCGCCGGTCGCCGATCGGCCGGGTTTCGGTTTCCGTCTGGTCGTCGGCCGCAAGTTGTACGACAACGGTCGCAACGTGGCCGAGTCGCCGTCGTTGGCGCCGTTGGCTCCCGGTGCGACCTTGCGTGTTCATCCGCTCGACCTCGAGCGCCTCGGCGCGTCGGAGGGCTCGTCCGTGAAGGTGACCGGCGCGCGCACCTCGATCGTGATGGAGGTCGCGGCCGACGATTCGGTGCAGCGAGGGACCGTGTGGTCGGCGTGGGCCCAGTCGGGCGCAAACGTGGGCGAGCTCATCGACGCG